>JBFHGS010000037.1:0-26980 GCA_041582995.1 Desulfopila sp.
GCAGGTGTAATGATAGCTGCGAGCTTCTGGTCGCTATTGGCGCCGGCAATTAATATGGTTGAAATGGCCGGTGGAATTACTTGGTTACCGCCCCTTATCGGTTTTTTGAGCGGAGGCTTTTTCCTCTGGGGCGTTGATAAAATACTGCCACATGTGCATCCTGGTTTTCCGACGAGTGAAGCTGAGGGATTAAAAACGAGCTGGCAGCGTTCTGTATTGCTTGTGTTGGCAATCACTCTGCATAATATTCCTGAAGGGCTTGCTGTCGGGGTCGCTTTCGGGGCAGCAGCGTCCGGAGATGGCACTGCAACATTGGGGGCGGCAATTGCTCTCGCTGTAGGTATTGGCTTGCAGAATTTTCCGGAAGGAGCTGCAGTTTCTGTGCCGCTGCGCCGGGAGGGGCTTTCCCGAACGAAAAGCTTCTGGTACGGTCAGCTTTCAGGCGCTGTGGAACCTGTGGCCGGGGTTATCGGGGCGGCGGCTGTTATCTTTATGCAACCACTCTTGCCTTATGCTCTTTCGTTTGCGGCAGGAGCAATGATCTATGTGGTGGCTGAAGAGCTTATTCCTGAGTCACAGTCAATGAAGCATTCAGATGTAGCTACTCTCGGGGTTATGGGCGGTTTTGCTTTGATGATGACGCTGGATGTGGCGCTAGGTTAAAACTCCACTTTCATCTGATCAAAAGCGGCATCAGGTTTATAATGTATCTCTGCAAACTATAGTTGGCTCCAGAAGTTGCAGTAGCAGGATGAAATATTAGAGAAGACGATAGCGCCAGAGATGGCTTTGTGTATCTTTGACGGTTGCTGAATTTCTATTGATAACGTTCAGCAACCGGCTCAGGCGGTTTCAATTCTGTTACGGCCATTGTGTTTGGCTCGATAAAGTGCGTTATCCGCGGCTTTGATGAAATCATCTCCATCTGTATAACCATCGTTCCAGGTCGCAACTCCCAGACTGATGGTGACCGAGGCCGTGTTGCCGTCACTGAGTGTTACGACGTGCTTTTCAACGGCTGAGCGCAGTCGTTCTGCCAGATGGTGGGTATCGGTGCGGTCGCTTCTGGTACTTATCACCAGAAATTCCTCACCGCCCATACGACTTATAGTGTCATAACTACGGGCGTTCTGAGCGAATATGTTGGCAACTTCTTTGAGTACAATATCGCCGTTGTCATGACCATAGGTATCGTTGATCTGTTTAAAATGATCTATATCGATGAGTATACAGCTGAGTTTTTCATCATGTCGGCTGGATTCCGCAACAACGTCCTTCATACGGGACATGGCACTTCGACGATTTGGAAGGCCGGTCAGGGCATCAGTCATAGCCATGGTCCGCAGTTTTCTGTTTGCTGAACTCAGTCTCCTGGCGTATCGCTGAATAACTTCCCTATCATGATTTACGGTTCGCTGATAACGGATTAAACGTTCTCCGCTGCGAATGCGTGCTTCCAGAACTTTTGGCCTGAATGGTTTAACCACATAATCATCTGCTCCGACATCAAAGGCCTGAACAAGCTCATCGTCTGTTTCGTTGCTGGTAAGCATTATGATATACGTGTGCTCGGTAATTTTTGTGTTACGCAGAGCCTGGCATAATTCCAGTCCATCCAGATGCGGCATGCGCCAGTCGGTAATGACCATTTCAGGTCGCATTTTCTGAGCGATCTGTAAGCCTTCCTGTCCGTCTGGAGCGGTGATCACTCTTCGTTTGGTATTTTTGAGAATTTTGCTCAGATTGAGCAGGGTGAGGGGGTCGTCATCAACTGCAAGTATCAGAATTTCTTCGTCGGTTTTGCTTATGACCTGCGCCTCAATTGAGATATCTTCAAGTTGTTTGATTTGATGATACAGTGGGCATTGCTCAGTCTGAATCTTATATAAATAACCCCATTCCTGCCAGGTACGGACTATCTGATCGAAGAATTCATAGAAATTTTCGTTCGGGACCCCATATTTTGCAGCGATATCCTCTATGTCAGCGAATGTTTGTGACAATGGTAATTCGAGCAGGCAGATGTCTGCGAGTTGCATGGAAAGGTGCATGACTTCAACCAGCTTTATCACTTCATCTTCTCGGATATCACCCGGTAGCCGGTGCTCATGAAACTTTGCGGCAAGATAATATTTTTTTGGTAACCCCCAATCCTGAAACATCTCGGCGGTGAGTTCATGATGGTTCAGGCCGAAAGCGTTGTGTTCTGCCTCCAGAAGATTGGAGTCTGTTAATTCCTGAGAAAGTATTTTGGAATATTCCTGGGAAAAGACCGTGGCAAAAGCCAGTTCGCCGATATGACTGAGCAGAGCGCAGGTAAAAAGCTCGTCGGGGTCAAACTGTTTCTGTTTTACAGCTATGGCTCGGGCAGCAACCGCCTGGGCCAGTGATTTTGACCAGAACTTGTTATAGTTGAAATTTTCGCAAATAGCGTCTTGGTTCTGGCAGAGAAGAGAAAAGCTCAAGGCAAGATTGACTATGCCTTTCATGCCGATCTTGACAGCAGCTCGCTGTACAGATGCTACTGGTGCGTTTGAGGATAAAAGCGAAGAATTCGCATATTTCAGAAACTCGGCAGAGAGGGAGGGATCGGTTTCTACAACGTTGGTAATATCCTGCAGTGATGAACTGTCTCTGTAGCAGAGTCGCATGACTTCCAGAGCCACCTGAGAAGGTGAGGGAAGCTTTGCTATTGTTTTGAGTTTCAGATAGATGTCTTTTTTACTCATTCGCGGGGTAGGTATGAAAAAAAGTTGGTAGACAGAGGAATATCACTTTCTGGCAGGGCCTATCTCTGTATATGAAATATAGTATCCCAAATGATAGCAGGTTTTGGAGAATATTGTCAAAAACAAGTGGTATGGGATAAGGGAAGTGAAATATGTGTTAAGATCTTTCGGCTACATCAAAGCCAGGGTAACCGAAAGCCTTAACGGAATGTGCTATGATTCACGACAGGAAATGATCAGTTTATCGATGGCAGGGTTATGAGACCCTGAATGCGATCAAGTTCAGCCAATGCCTGCACATACGTAATGTTCGTAAGTTTTTCCTGACTTAAGGCTTTTGAATATGCCTCCTGCGCGGTCAGGACATCCAGGGTCGTTGAGCGACCGGCATCGAATTTAGCCTGCTCCGCTTCCAGCCGTTTACGTGTAGCGTAGCTGGTCTTGCGGGTGGCTTCCATCGCTTTGATAGCAAGTTCGACATCGCGCACTGTGGTGCGCACAGCCTTCGTGACTTGAAGTTTGAGCAATTGCACCGTCGTTTTTGCTGTATTGTGAGCGGCTCTCGCCTGCTGCAGGCTACCCTTGGCAGCAGAGTTGTCAAGGGGCAGTGTGAAGTTGAGACCGACAGCCCAGCTGGTGTCAGGTTCATCGAGAGCAGCATCAAAAGCATTGCCATAGCCATCATCAGTTCCACCATAGCCGAGCTTGCCCACAAGATTCAGTGATGGACGTAGGTCGTCTTCCGCAAGCTTCTGGCGGATGGCAGCTGCATCTATACCAGTTTTTGCAGCTTTGAGATCGGGTCTGCTTGTCAGTGCATTGTCCAGAATAGACTGCGGTGAGAGCTGAACCGGTTCTGTCCTTGGGAGATCAACAGGGGTAAAAGGAGTAAACCAGCTGTTGCTGTTTAATAGCAGCTTTAATTCATCATCCGCTATACCGATTGTTCTTTCTGCAGCGATTAATTCTTCTTCACGTCTGGCAACTTCAGACTGCGGTTGATAGAGTTCAACCTCTGCCAGTTTACCAGCCTCAATTTTAGCCTCAGTTTCCTCAAGGAGCTTCTTGGCAAGGGTGAGTGAAAGCTGTTTTACCTCGATGTCCTGCCAGGCGAAAACAAGGTCCCAATAACCACTTTTTACCTGTGCTGCCAAGTCGGCTGCAAGACTGTCAACCTGAAAAGTTGCAGCTGCAAGATCCTTTTCGGCCGCCTTTATGGGGCTGGTCTGAATATCTTTTCCCCAGCCACGCAACAGAGGCTGAGTAACTCCGAGTGAGACGGAGGACCCATATGAAGGATTCAGGTCAAGTGCTTCGGCATCGCTGTCATAGCGGGTGTTGGACCAGCTCAGCTCCATCTCCGTGCCTGTGTTAAACCGTTTATTGAGTGAAGCACTGAGGTTGCCACTGTCTTCCTGTTCTGAATCACCCGTATATAAAGGTGTACTCTCGTCGCCGGAAAGGCCGATCTCGGCGTTGAGAGATTTGTCAAAACGACTGCGGGCAATATCGATGGCCCCGGTGGCAACATTGGTTTCCTCCTGCCGCAGTTTGAGATTGAGATTGTTGGCCAATGCCAGCTCGACTGCCTCCCGTAGTGTAATCGGTAAATGCTCTTCACTGCCGGACTGTGCTGTAGACAGGACAGGTAGCAGCAGACTGAGTGCAAGGCAGGAAAAAACTAAAGGTAGTGTTCGATTTCTTAGCATTATTCTTCCTCTTTAATGCGCTGTTCTCCTGCGAGATAGGGGTAGGGCTTCCAGTAAAGTTCACTCATTCGTTTAGCAGTCTGCCGTCGGATTGTGTCAAATCTTTCTATCATATAATAGAGCGTGGGGACAACTACAAGGGTAAGAAATGTTGCGACAATCAAACCGAAGATGACAACTACCGCCATCGACTGCCACCATTGACTTGATTCACTGACCCAGGAAATTGACCAGGAATGAAAATCAAATGATACTCCGGTAACCATCGGTACCAGGCCGAGGATAGTTGTGACCGCAGTCAGCAGAACCGGGCGAAGACGTGTTGCACCAGCAGAGATTACCGCATCTTTCAATGCATATCCGCGCTCGCGCAGTTTATTCGTGTAGTCGATGAGCACTATTGCGTTATTAACCACGACCCCTGCCAGCGAGATAACTCCTACACCGGTCATGATAATACCAAACGGCGACTGGTAGAGAGTGAGTCCGAGGAATGCTCCGCCGAGAGAAAGTATAACAGAAGTCATAATAATAAACGGTTGACTCACTGAGTTGAACATGGAAACCAGGATCAGGAAAATTAGCAGTAGGGCAACCATGAAAGCTTTGGTAAGAAAGTCTTGAGATTCCTGCTGAAACTCGAATTCACCGGTGAATTTGATCTTATAACCCGGGGGAAGAGCCAGATCAGCAAGCAGTTTTTCTGCTTCTTCTCTGGCAACGGGTCCCGGAATCTTGGTCTCATCGACGTTTGCTTTAACGGTGACTACCCGCTCGTTATTGATACGGTTGATATCACCTATTGATCCGGTAAAGGTGACACGCGCAATAGTTGACAGTGGCACAAGTTGTCCAGACGGGGTTGGCAGCATAAGTTCATGCAAAATATCAACAACTTTTCGGTCGGACTCCTGAAGTTGAACAGTAATGTCATAATCATCGTCACCTTCCCGAAAGGACGAAACTTCAAGTCCGTTATAAGCACTTTTCAGGGCAAAGCCGACTCCATCAGTGGTGAGTCCAAACAGTGCCGCTTTCTGACGGTCAACAACTACCTGGACTGACGGAATACCCTCTACAAAATCGTCACGGACATCTTCGACATGGGGTACCTGGGAGAGATAATCTTTAATATGGTTTGAAATTTCACCAAGAACCGCAAAGTTTTCTCCGGAGATTTCTATATTAATGGGAGCACCAGTGGGTGGGCCTTCTTCTTCCATGGCTATGGTAATTTTTCCACCGGGAATATCCTTTATTCTGTGACGGATATCAGCAACAGTATCATGGGAAGAGCGCCAGCGTTCATCGAGTTCGAGAAACCGTACACCGATATGATTCGGGGTGTTGGAGGAAAAGGCTGAACTGCCTCCTGCCGAGACAACACCACGCATATATACATTTTTGATGTTTTTCAGATCACTTGGCCCGTTATATTTTTCACCGTCAGGTTTTTCATATTGCTTTGGGGCGAGCGCTGTAAGAGATGTATATGGCTGACCTGCAGTATCTTTTTCACCCGGTGAGATTCCGGCAACGGCAAGCTCAACACGCTGAATAATCCTGTCTATATAATCCAGGTCTGCACCTTCAGGTACATCAATGTTGACGTACATGCCCTTGGGCTCGATTTCAGGGAAGAATTCAACAGGTTTTTCAAGGCCGATGACCAGCATCCAGCCTTCTATCATGAGGACCAGCACACAAAAAGCGATACCTATAACGGTAAACGGTTTTTCAAGCGCTCCGGTCAAAAGAGAACTGTAGCGTTTGAGCAGAAAACCCTTTATTTCTGCAGGTTGTTCCACGGCAAGAGCAACCGCCTCCGCAGTTTTCGGCTGGCTATCGGCGGGTACCTTCACTTTCATGAAGAGTGAAGCCATTGCCGGATTAATAACCATGGCCACAAAGAGACTCGACGAGAGCGTGACTATCAGTGTGAGTGGCAGATAACTCATGAATTCACCCATAATGCCGGGCCAGAACAGCATCGGTGAAAAGGCGGCCAGGGTGGTGAGGGTGGAACCGATGACGGGATATGCAACTTCAGACGTTGCCCGCATTGCGGCTTCCTGCCTGGAGACGCCCTGTTCCATAAATCGGTAGATATTTTCGACGATTACGATGGCGTTATCGACCAGCATACCGAGTGCCAGGGTAAGACTGAAGAGTACAACCATGTTCAGGGTGATCCCCATCAGGTACAGCACGGTAAATGACAACAGCATGGAAAAAGGGATTGCCAGGCTTACCAGCAGGGCATTACGGATACCCATAGCGACGAAGATGACGATCATGACCAGTACCAGACCTGAGAGTATGTTATTCTCAAGATCGGCAACCATCAGCTCAATATCACGGGACTTGTCCATGACTTTGGTTATTTTGGTTCCGGAAGGCCAGGTTATTCTGTCTTCAGCAATGAGTCGGTCGATCTCTCTGCTGATACTGATGATATTTTCGCCTGAGCGTTTTTTTACCGATAAATTCACGGCTGAACGACCATCAAGCCGTGAACGGCTGGTTTCCTCCTTGAATCCATCGATAACCCGCGCGACGTTTTTCAGATAGACCGGTTGGCCCTGATGTGTGCCAATTACAAGACCGTAAATCTCTTCAGGTGTCTTAAACTCGCCTGGCACACGCAGTTGGAATCGGCCACTGCCCAGTTGAATATTGCCGCCTGAAGTATTCTGGTTTTCACTTTGTACCGCATCCTGTAATGAGCCGATGCTGAGACCGTAATAGGCAAGTTTTTCCGGGAACACTTCAACACGGATTTCACGTTCAAGACCACCGGTTACTTCCACTTCGAGAATACCTGTTATGCCTTCGATATCATCTTTAAGATCATCTGCAATATCTTTTAGGCAGGGCAGACCGCAGGTGCCGCTCAAAGAGAAGACCACGATGGGCATTTCAGAGAAATTCACTTCGAATACAGACGGGTCTTCCTCAAGATCAGACGGGAGTTCACCGAGGGCTTCATCCACCTTGTCTTTTACGTCCTGCAGGGCCGTATCGATATCTGTGCCGGTGACAAATTCGATATTGATGGAAGAAAGACCTTCGGAGCTTACTGATTGAAGTTTTTTCAGTCCTTCGAGCCCTTTGAGCTTTTTTTCTATTTCAATTGTAATGGCGGTTTCAATATCCGTGGGTGAGACGCCTCGATAACTGGTGGAGACAAAGACATTCGGGATAGTAATATCCGGATCACTTTCCCTTGGCAGTACCTGATAGCAGTAGACTCCGAATATGATCATGAGCAAAGCCAGCACCGAGACGGTGGTACTTTTTTTGACCGCTGTATCAGAGATGATCATAGCGCAAGATCCTCTATGCTGGTGGCAGCTTTCACTACCCGCACCTGCTGCCCGTTCTCGACATCACGGTGTCCTTCAACGACAAGTTTGTCACCGGCTGAGAGGCCATCGGTGATTTCCACCATCCACTTTTCCATGATACCGAGGCGAACGAGTCTTTTGCTTACCACACCATCTGTCTCTACATAGACAAATTGTTGATCATTGCGGGAGATAACACTGTAGAAAGGTATGGCGATACCATTACTGACGGTCTTTTTGATGATATCTGCGCGTACGAACATGCCGGGCAGGATACGTCCATCACGATTATCAATCTCGAGCTCAAGATCATAAAGCCGGGCCACCGAATCAGGAGAAGGAGAGAGATAATGTGTACGGGCAAGGATCTTTTCACCATCCAAAGCCTGGAGAGAGAGCTCGACAGTGTCGATGCCCCGAACCGCATTCACGTCTGATTCCGGTATGCCGACAACCGCTTTTAACCTGTCGATTTCAAGGATCTGTGCAATGGGGTCACCAACAGCCAGAAGAAGACCTATTTTGGCGTCCAGTCTTTTGATAATACCATCCATCGGGGCGGTGATGGCGCAACGTGAAAACTGTAGTTCAGCATGCTCAAGGTCAGCTTTTGCTGTCTGCATCCCGGTTTTGCGTGCCTCAAGGTCTGCTGTCGGGATCATGCCTTTTGAATATATGGATTTATCCCGGTCAAAATCGGCCCTGGCCTGATTATACGATGCTTTAGCCCGGTCAAGTGCTATTCGGTAGTCATCATCTTCGATTCTGGCAATGATATCACCTTTTCGCACATGATCACCTTCACTCGCTAGAACCTCTGTGATCGTACCGCTGATTTTTGCCAGCAACTGCAGGTCTGTCCAGGCCTTGATCGAACCTGGCAGATTTATCCTGTCGCGTATCGTTCCCGTAGACAACTGCAGGGTAACAGCGTTGACAGGAGGCTTCTCTATACTGGTGGCAGCAGCCTTGCTTGCAGCAATGGATTCGCTCTCTTGTTTGATAGCAAATATGAGGACAACGATCAGTGTTACCATCATAAGGAGTACAAAACGGGGCATGTTGTTCCATATGAAATAGACAACTTTGGCCCGCGTTGTCTGCGGTGGGCGGGTCGTGGTATTCATAGAATTATCCTTCGATTCAAGTGGTGATAACTTTTGACGGTTGAAGTCCTGTAAGTGCCTGCGTGAATAAGGTGCTGAGAGATTCCTCTGCTTGATCCGTAGTTACAAAATCTGAATACCAGGCATGGAGAAGCAGGAGGTAGAGGGCGAAAAAATGACCGCAAAGATAATGCAATTCAATATCGTTACGTAATTCTCCATGTTCCTGCGCTCTGGTGAGAATAGGAAAAATCATTTCAAAATATTTATTTTCCTGCTCCTGATGTTTGTCCATAACGACTTTTCTGGGGAAAACGATTTCCTGCATATATAGTCTGCCGAATTCTGGATTTCGTGTCACATATTTAAATTCAGCTATGAAGATGGTCAGAAGCTGTTGGAGGACGGGTGCCTGATGGTTCGTGTTATTTGCCAGTTGCTCATGGATAAATTCGAGTTCGTCATCGCAGAAAGCTTGAAGAATATCCTGTTTGGTCTTGAAGTAACTGTAAACGGTTCCTTTGCCGACGCCGGCGGTCCTCGCAAGCTGGGCAATTGACGTTTGCTCGAAACCATTTTGGGCAAAGAGTTCTATGGCTGCTGAAAGAATTGCTTTTTTGGTCTTGCGTTTTTTTATTTCCCGTGGGCTGCTCATAAATCGTTCCTGCGAAATAACAGTATCTGATTACCCCTCTCTTTCTCAGAAAGCATGGTGAAGTGTTAAGTGTGGGGTGTGAGGGGGGCGCACAACGGCTACTGTTGCAACTACTCAATATTAATGTGAATACTATGATTGGTCGAGTTGCCTGCGAGGAATGTTGTTCACGCCTCACCTGTTCAAGCTGAGATACAGGGAAACTTAGATAATAGTATAGAAAATGACTGTGGTCGATTTGTAACCTGATAGAAACTAGGTGTCAATGGTAAAAAATGACCGCGGTCATTTTTGCATGCTGCGCTAATGTATCTGGTTAATCTGGTGGATGTGCGAGGTCGGTGCGGGGGGCGAGAGGGTGTGTTTGGCTAAACGAGGAATAGGCAGAATAACATATAGTGGCCGCAAGAGTGTGTTCGCAAAATTCTGAGGAATGATAAATTATCTAAGATTTTGAGGGAAGATATGGTTAATGGAGTAAAAAGTTGGAAGTGAGGCGGTAAGAAGTATCTCGAAAGGGTCAGAAATATTTTTTAAGGAAATTCTGAAAAAGGTTCTGTACATTAATTGGCTAGTTACTATAACTATAAAGGTCGTAAGAGAGAGGGTTCGGCACCGATTGCCGGAGAAAGAAATGCAAATATGAAGGGCTGGGAATGGATATACAAGGTGCAGTCAGCCAGATGGTTGGTCAGGTAGCTGAAATATTGCCGGTGGGATACGCATTTGGTGCCGGAATGGTTTCGGCGGTGAATCCATGTGGCTTTTTCCTGTTGCCTGTATATATGACGCTTTATCTGGGGGCTGAAGAAGGGGATTATCTTAAACACACCCTGCTATCACGTATCATGAAAGCCACCTGGGTAGCTGTTATGGTGACCGCCGGTTTTGGCCTTTTATTCGGTCTGGTTGGTGCTGTAGTTTCTGCCGGAGGCTATTATCTGATGGGCATTATGCCCTGGTTTGCTGTTGCTGTAGGTGTGATTCTCCTGGTCATGGGAGTCTGGATGATTATGGGCAATACTATTACGCTTCCAATAGTATTGCGACTGGTGGATACCGTCGGAGATCTGAGGAAGATGAACAATGGGGGATTCTTCCTGTTTGGCCTGGCATTCGGAGCAACTTCGCTTGGCTGTACCCTGCCGATATTTCTTGCGGTTGTCGGTAGTTCTGTTGCTGCAGGTAATTTCTTTGCCGGGCTTGTGCAGTTTATCAGCTATATCCTCGGTATGGGGTTGATCATGCATTCCCTTACTCTGGGTATTGCTATGGTGAAGAAAAGGCTTGTTATAGGCACGATGCGACGTGTCGTCCCGTATATTCATAAGATCTCTGCATTTTTCCTGTTGACTGCAGGTGGCTATATCATTTACTACTGGCTTTCGAGCGGTCTTCTTTTCGAGTCCTAATCTGCGCTTTGAATAATTTTTCGTCTTCCTGGATGTTATCACGCAGTCGCCGGTAAACTCAGGTGGCTTCTAAATGAGACGTAGTCATGTAAAAGCACATCCCTTTTAATACAGACCGAAAATCTGAAGGATGTTTCAGCACTTTTTCAGCTTTCGCGCAGGATAGTAATATGCAACAATATTCAGGTATAATCGCGGCAACTGGCGCATACATCCTCTGGGGTTTTCTGCCGATTTACTGGAAAGCACTGCAAAATGTTCCGGCTCAGGAAATTCTTTGTCATCGCATGGCCTGGTCACTGCTTTTCACTATGGGGTTGATCCTGCTGATGAGACGTTGTACCTCGTTTGTGAAAATTGTCCGGGACCGACGACGTGTTATGATTTTCTCTGTGGCTGCCATGCTGCTTGCAGGTAACTGGTTACTCTATATCTGGGCGGTAAATGCGGGGTATGTCATTGAAGCGAGTCTTGGGTATTTTATAAATCCACTTATTTCCGTAGTTTTCGGGGTGATTTTTATGAAAGAGCGGCTTCGCCGCGGTCAACTCGGGGCATTACTTCTGGCCTTTCTCGGTGTGCTCTATCTGACGTTCTATTACGGCCAGTTCCCCTGGATTGCTCTATGTCTGGCTTGTAGCTTCGCGGTGTATGGTCTGTTGCATAAAAAAACCTCGACACCGGCTCTGGAAGGGCTCGGTCTTGAAACACTGGTACTTTTTCTGCCTGCGACTGTTTTCCTGCTGTATCTCGAGGCAGGTGGGACTGGAGCCTTTGGTCTTGGTGGTTTCAATCAATCCCTGTTGTTGCTGGGAACTGGTTTGATTACGTCATTGCCGCTACTGCTTTTTGGTTATGCGGCTCAGAATATATCGCTGACTCATCTTGGCTTACTGCAGTATATAGCTCCAAGTATAAGTCTCATACTTGGGATTTTCCTGTATGAGGAACCGTTTCCTCTGAGCCGGATGATAGGCTTTATTTTGATCTGGAGTGCTTTACTGCTCTATATTGTAGAAAGTCTGGTGCTGCGCCGGAGGCAGAAAATGGTTCTTGCCCGGTCGTCGTTATAATAGAGAGCAGGGCGGAATAATCTTACTCCTTGGCGGAAACGAGTTCAGGCTGAGGCTGTTCAAAGGGCAGTTCGATAATAAAGGTTGTTCCATGGCCCGGTTGCGAAACTACCCGCAGATCACCATGATGGTTTTCTTTAATTATAAAATAGGAAACTGAGAGGCCAAGCCCTGTCCCTTTCTCTCTATTTTTGGTGGTGAAGAAGGGGTCAAAAATTTTCATTTGCAGATTCTGGTCTATTCCGGGCCCGTTGTCTTCAATTTCCACACGTGCAATATTTTCATGTTTGCTGATGCGTAATGTGAATCGTGGGGAGGCAGTGTTATCTTCCGCCATAGCTTCTGCACCATTTTTCAGAATATTGAAAAAAACCTGTTGGATTTTGCTGGCGCTGCAGAACACTTTGGGAACTTGCTGGTCAAGTTCCTTGATTATTTTGATGGCCTTGAAATTGTAATCGGTTTTAAGGCTGAAGTCTTTTCGAGCCATTGCAATTGTTGCATCAAGAATGGTTTCGAGAGACTCAAGAGAGAAATCTCCGATCGACTTTCGGCTAAAGGAGAGCATGTCCTGAATGATGACTCCTGCCCGCTTTCCGGCTTCAAGAACATGGCCGAGCAACTCATCGATTTCACGTCTCTGTATGTAATTCCGAATTGCTTCGAGAGAAATGTTACATTCTCTGGCGGCTTGGAGGTTTTGTGGATTATTATCGTAAATCCGTCCCTGAACCACCTGAACTCCCTGAATGATTGAAGAAAGTGGGCTGCGTATTTCATGGGCGATGCCGGCAGTTACCCCACCGAGAGAAATAATTTTCTCTGTTTGAGTGATAAGTTCCTGAGTCTTTTTATATTCGGTAATATCTGTGATTGAACCTTCAAAATAGAGAAAATTACCTTTCTCATCAGTTACAGAATGCGCATTTTCGATAACATCGATAACTGAGTTGTCACTGCAGTAGAGACTGTGTTCGCCTTTGGCCCATCCACGGCTTTGGCGAAGTCCTAAAAATGCTTTTCTGCTTTCTGGCGAAGTGTACAGCTGGTTGTCTATATCAGTGAAATGTTCGATAGCTTTCATGGGTGAAGGGAATTTCAACATATTGGCAAGAGCATTATTCATTCTGATAAATTGTCCATCGGCGGTAGCCTGATAGAGGCCTTCGCTGGCATTGTAAAATATGTCCCGAAAGTTTTCTTCACTCTGACGCAGTTCTTTCTCAGCCTTTTTGCGCATGATGATATTGATTGTGAGAAAGAGGATAACCAGGAGTAGCAGTGAGATAAAAAAAACTGAAACGATAAGAACCTGCCGGTGTTTTTGCAAAAAGCTTACCGGTGTGTTTATGACGAGACTGTCTTTAGGCAGGTTTGCAGGATTAATCTTAAACTTCTCGAGCTGTTTGAAATCGAATATATAACGGTTCGGGCTCGAAGTTATACGCGGAATTTCTTCAAGAGGTGTATTTTTCAGCCAGGTTTGCACAAGCTCTGCCACGGCCTTACCCTGTTGGTACCCACTGGTAAGCATACCACCTGTAAGACCAAGGTCGAGATTGAAGTCCCAGGCACCAAAGATAGGAACCGGACATTGTCTGTAGATGAGGTTCATTGACTGGTTATACTCAAAAGGCTGTCCCATTGAATCTCTGAAAAAGAAGGTGTAGAAAACCACATCGTTTTTCGAGAGGTTATTAACATTGGTAATCAGCTCAGGCATGGATATGTCGTCCCATACAGTAAATTTGACCTGATCTTCGAAATGTACCATTGCCCGTTCCATCTGGGCTTTTACCTTCCTACCGGTGACAGTGAGATCGTTAATGATATAAATATGTTCTGTTGATGGCCGAAGTTTCAGTATGGTTGAAAATGTTGATTCAATATCGGCTTTTTCAGTGATGCCGTAAAAATTGGGTAAATCTTTCAGGTCATCTGCTTCCAGGTAATTGGTGCCGCAGAAGAATACCGGGACCCCCGGAAATATGGTAGCGGCGTAGCGCTTGAGAAAAAGGAAAGCGGCATCATCTGCGGATATCAGTAGATCGATAGTAATGTTTTCATATTTTTTACTGAGACTTTCTGCCAGTCGAGCATAGCGTTCTTCTGAAAAGTTTCTTTTCATATCCAGATATTCAACATGAAGAGAAACCTCATCGAGAGATGGTGTAAGTGAATCGAGAAAACCTTCATACAGCTCATCGGACCATTTGTATCCGACATGGTATGAGTTGAGAAACAGAACGTTGCCCGGTTGTGCCAAAGAGAGCGCAGGTGAGAAGAGAACACAAATGACAAGAATTAGAGATATCCAAAGCTGTTTGAAGAGCCCCGTGTATGGACGGGTCAAATTCGTAATGAGATGTGTCATAATCACTGTTGGAAGAGGGAACGACCAGCCATGCGACTGAAGTTCTAAGCCCGTCTGGTGATCTGGCTGGAGTCTCCGGCCAGTCATTCTATCCCGTTCTTTTGTTTGAAGTCCCGCAATTCCAAAAACACATTGTTTCCAGATGGACACTCATTTAGTTCTAGCAGAGCTTATGTTGAAAAACAAGGGCATGAATTCTTATGTATTATTAAAGTATTGTCGTTCCTGTCTGGCTTTTTCTGGCCATTTTTTCTCTGTACATCCTGCTATCTGCCTGTTCAATCAATTCACCGGCGGTGCTTGGGGTAGTGTGGTCCAGCCAGCTGATGCCGGAACTGATTCCAAGGCTGGCTCCCGGCAGGATATCGCGTCTCTGAATATCTTCGTTTACCTGCCGGCAGACTTCGAGTGCTTTTTCTTTTTCACAATTCGGCAGCAGGATAATAAATTCATCACCTCCGACCCGACATATAACATCATCAACGCGCACGTGTTTTCGAATGGAGTTAACTGTCAGGAGGATGTAACTGTCACCGGCATTATGACCAAGAGTGTCGTTAATAAATTTCAGGTTATCCAGATCTATATAACAGAGTGAAAGAGGGGTGTTATGGATTTTTGCATTCTCTACCATGATGCTCAGTTGGCGTTTCAGGTATTCACGGTTTTTGGCCCCGGTCAATGGGTCTGTTTCGGCAAGTTTGGCAAGACGACGATGTGTTCGCTTCTGAAGGATAATTTTAATGGCTTGCAGGGAAATCAGACTAATAAGCAGAATGATAATTGTTAAAATAGTATAGGTAAGAGTCTGGTACTGTTTTAGAAATGACGTGGGCTCATTGAGCAGCTGCACGGACGCTGGAATATTGCCGCTGGGTATATTGAAGCGTTTGAGTATATCATAGTCGAGAGTTGGAGTGACTGGACTTTGTTCTACTACCGGAAGAGAGCTTATAGGGTCGCCACGAAGTATTCGGATGGCAAGTGCAGCGACTGTTTTGCCTTGATCATAACCGCTGGTGATTACACCGCCGATTATACCGTTGCCGAGGTAAAAATCCCAGAATCCGAGAACAGGTCGGGAGGCTTTTTCTGATATCATCCTGGCACTTTCCTCAAAAGAGAAACGGTAATTATCTTTGTCTTTGGTAAAAGACATCAAAAGTATAATGGTCTTAGAATCAAGTGTTGCAACTTTTTGCTGTAACTCCTGCATGGACGTCAATCCAGAATATTCGAGACTGATGTTGCCTGGCAGCTTGGGGAGTATCTCCTGTAACCGCTGCATGTTTGCTTTGCCCGTAGTTGTGTCGTCGTTGATAATGAAGATTTTTTCCGTCTCCGGCAGGAGTTGAAGGCCGAGTTGAAGGGTGCCGAGGATGTCGTAAGATTCAATAACTCCGGTGATATTTTGCGCAGTGAGCCACTGGGCATTGTTGAGGTAATTCACTCCGCAAAAGAGGAGAGGAGTATTTCCGAACAGGAAATTGCGTTGTTTAAGTATAAAGTTGTAGGCGTTATCGTCAGATACCACTATCAGGTCAAGGTTTGTCTGGGTATATTTACGCTGAAGCATCTGTGTCAGGGCATGTAGATATGGTTTGTCCGTGTACCGTTTAGTATCCATAAATTCGGTAAACGTGTTGGGAAACAGATTCTGACGGGTAAATGTTTCTTCTATGCCGTGTATAATGGCTCTGGTCCAGAAATTTTCGCTGGAATATGAGTGTAGAAAGAGAATGTTTTTTTGTTCATTGTAGTTGATGTTGCGTACAACGGAATCTCGCGGAATATTCTCAATAGAGAGGTTGAAACGCTGTAATTGTCGGTAGTCATACAGGAGGATATTGGCACCATTCCTGTCCACCGGTATTTGAGCAGGAGATTCACCTTCCAGTATTCTAATACCGATTTCAGCTGCAGCTTCGCCCTGTAGATAGCCTGAGGTCAACACTCCACCTATGATGCCGTGATTGAAGTAAAAATCCCAGACGCTATAGATAGGAACAGGGGCAGCCGAGCTCAGGGTTCTGGCAGTTATTTCAGGATCGTAATAGGTTCCATTTCCGTCTCGTAGATAGGCAAGCAGCAGAATGATTGTCTGTTTGTCAAGACGTGCGACAGTTTCCGCAAGTGCTTTCAGAGGAAGATCGGGTAGAATTATCATCTCAAGTTTTGAGGTGATATCCGGTGCCAGGCGGGTAAGTTCCTCACCCACATTTCGACCGGTGATTGTAGTGTCGTTGATAACGACCAGCTTTGTGGCTTCCGGTTGAAGCTCAAGGGCTATGTTGATGGTTCTGCCTATATCGGCATATTCCATAATGCCGGTGACGTTAGTCAGTTGCTGAAGTCGTTTGGTGTCAATTGAATTCGCCCCGCAGAAGACAACCGGAGTGCTCGGAAAGATCTCTTCAGCCCACTTCAGCAGAAAATCTATAGCGTTGTCGTCACAGGCAAAGATCAGGTCAAATTTCGGTTGGTTGTGGTATTTTTCCCGGTAAAAAGAGAAGAGCTGATTGAGGTATTGATCTGAGGTATTTCGTTTGGTATCCATGTATTCCACACGGACGTCGGCCCCCGGGAAGGCATGAAGAATAGTACTTTCAATGCCTGTTAAAATTTGATCTGACCAGCTGTAACCTTTGTGGTAGGAGTTGAATATAAGAACCTGGGGTGCCTTCTGCTCCTGAGAGGTCTGGGCGCGTACCTGCAATGGCATTGCCAGCAGAATAAGCAGGAGGAGGTAAGGGATATGGTACATCAGGGGAAGTATGAGGTTGAATACATGAGAAAACAACACCGGTACTCACATATGTACCGGTGTTGTCAGGTTAGCACGGATTTACCAGTAAAGATAATTATAGCTTACTGGCAAAACACTTTATATCCGACACAGCCTGGCCCGATAAGAAATCCGGGTTAGGCGATGGAGCGGTTGCAACTTTTCCGTTGTCAGATCTTAAAGGTCTCGACGACTTTTTTCAGCTGTTCCGCCAGGCGCAACAGGTCGGCACTACTGACATTGACCTGAGAACTGCTCCTGGAGATATCTTCCGCAGCACTATTCACTACAGTAATATCTTTTGTGATAGAGCCCGCAACGATAGTTACCTGACTTACGTTCTCATTCACTTCGGTAAGTCCCTGAGCTGCCTGATTGATATTGTTGGCAATTTCTTCTGTTGCCATCGACTGCTCACCTACAGCAGTTGAAATGGTGGCAACGATCTCATTGACGCTGTTGATGACGTCGCTGATCTGTTTGATTTCTTCGACCGTTGTGGTCGTGGTTCTCTGCACATCGTCAATCTGCTTTTTAATGTCCAGGGTCGCTTCCGCAGTTTGCTTGGCGAGTTCCTTGATCTCGTTGGCTACGACAGCAAAACCCTTACCTGCTTCACCTGCACGTGCAGCTTCGATGGTTGCGTTGAGCGCCAGCAGATTGGTTTGTTCTGAAATTTCGGTGATAGTTTCAGTTACCTTGCTTATTGCATCAGCAGAAGCTCCAAGTTCAGCCATCCGAATAGAGGTCTTTTCTGCCTGAAGTACTGCGGTCTCAGAGATTGTATGCGCCTGTTCAGCATTCTGGGCTATCTCATTGATCGTTGCAGTCATCTCTTCGGCAGCACTGGCTACCATGGAGGTGTTGGTTGTGGACTCTTCCATAGCCGCCGCCACATTATTCATATTGACGCTCATTTCTTCGGCGGAGGCTGCGACGTTTTCAGAAAGTTGTGAGGTCTGGCCGGCGTTTTTGGCGAGATTTTCGGCTATAGTTGAAAGGTTGACCGACTCACTGCCGACCTCTGCGGTACTCTGGGCAATGGTGCCGATGATTTTCTGCAGTTTTTCAAGGAAGATATTGAACCAGCGGGCAAGTTCAGCAATTTCATCTTTAGACTTGATATCAATACGTTTTGTGAGATCGCCTTCACCTTCTGCAATATCCTGAAAACTGTTGACCATCGATCTGAGGGCTTTTACGATACCTACAACGATCACCAGACAGAGTGTAATAATTCCGGCAAAAATGAAACCTGCGGTCGAAAGCATGACATAGATGCTCTTTTTGACCTGGCCGGTAATTTCTTTGCTCATCTCTGACTGGTAGGTAGCTATGTTGTCAAGATAGACGCCGGTACCAATCCACATGTTGGTGCCTGGAATCATCTCTGAATATCCCAGCTTCGGGGTGATACCCTGTCCCGGTTTGTCGAAAACATATTCAACAAATCCACCACCTTTCTGAGCATTGTCCCGCAGTTCACGAACGAAATACACACCGTTGTCATCTTTGGTATCAGCCAGATCCTTACCTTGAATTTCTTTTTTCGGTGGCAGAGCGATATTGACTGTTCCTTCATAGACAAAATAATAGCCTGATTTGTCATCTTCAAAGCGAACATCATCAATTAACCCGCGAATGATTTCAATTTTGTGTTCCGGATCATCGATTTCTGCAATGGCATGACCGGTTGCCATGGCAATTGTATGGGTTGCGACCTGAAGCTTTGCTTTCTGGTCAGCAAGCATTACCTCGCCTGTTTTTGCAATTCCCATGTCCCTTGTTTTGGTGCCGTTTTGGATGGCAAAGAACGTCATCACCAGAAACAGGCCTAAAATAGCAACAATGATAAGGTACATTCGTTGCTTGACGGTTAATCGGTTGAGCATTTATCCCTCCTGAAATACATGAAAAACTGGTCTGAACCTGATCTCTCAACAGGTTTCAGCCCTGAAACGTGGTGTAACCAACCAAGTGCTGAAAAAGCACCAATAATACGTAATATCTTCTAGTATATGTTGAAAAATTAGGGAAGTGAAATGGAATCTAATAAATGTGTAAAGTGTGGTATGGGAACATGTGGATTTGAGTGAGCATCTGTGTAAGCGATTATTCGAAAAGCTGACTATTTCAGGAAATTATCCAGAGTGAGATAGAGAGCCTGGACATTAATGGGTTTACCAAGATAATCCTGAAATCCAGGTGAGTTGGCACGAGTATCAAGAACAGAATTTCCGGAAATGGCAATAACAGGTGTCTTCGCAGTTTCGGGATTATCACGAAGCTGTCTGAGAACATCATTGCCACTCATATCTGGCAGCGAAATATCAAGCAGGATAATATCAGGACGATGGCTAAAAGCGAGAGCAAGTCCTTCGCTACCGGTTTCGGCATCTATCAGGTCAAGATCATTGCGTCGTGCAATGATGAATTTCACAAGCTGACGATTCGCTTCGCTATCTTCTATGTAGAGTAAAGTTGCCACATTGGTCCTATTTGCTGACGGCATAAGCAGCAGTTGCTGTTCTGATTCACTTAATCTCACGTATTTTCTTAAGTGGATACCAGCATCGTCAGTGAGAGTCAAGTAGACAGCAAGGGAAATAACAACCTATTTTACTTATACTAAAAATTTTACCGTGTTCGGCAGATCAACATTTTCACTGCTGGGCGCAAGGGGAGTTGCGTGGTATAAGGGTACAGATCTTTTCGAATCAACAATTAACCATTACAGACACAGGTGTGTTAAATGGAATACCAGTATCTTCTGCTAGCTAACGATCTTGAACGAAAAATTCGGACTGGTAATTTCAAGGCTGGTGAAAAACTGCCGTCACTACGCAATCTGAGAGCTCAGACAGGTCGTTCGATTTCGACCATTTACCAGGCATACAATGAACTTGAGGATCGCGGAGTGGTTGAAGTTCGCGATAAGTCAGGATTTTATGTCAGACCGTTACTTGACAAGGTCCTACCGCGGCCATTGCAGGAGAAGGGAATAATTCGACCGCATTCGGTGACGATCAATACTCATTCCACCATGCTGCAGCAATATGTCAATAATCCGGAGATGCTACCGCTCGGGACAGCCATTCCCGCCCCGGAGTTGCTGCCGCTTAAGCAACTGGCACGGGAGGTACGAAGCGTGGCCGCAGGGTATATGACAGGAGAGATGATCGGTTATGGGCATCCCAGCGGCGTGGCAGCTCTGCGCAGCGAGCTGGCTAAAAGATCTGTCGGGCATTTCAGCCGTGAAAAGGGCGAAGAAATTATTATAACAAGTGGTTGTATGGATGCTATTGATCTTTGCCTTCGAGCGGTGGCTCGCGAAGGAGATGTCATATTGATCGAGTCTCCGACCTTTCTCTGCTACCTGCAGCTGATCGAAGATTTAAATATGAAGGCACTTGAGGTTCCGGTTGATTCTGAAACCGGCTTTGATCTTGAGGAGCTTGAGCAGGTACTGGCAGATCATGATGTACGGGCGGCGCTTGTTAATGCAAATTTCCATAACCCGCTTGGGTATGTGATGTCAAACAGCAGAAAGCAGCAGCTGGTTGACATCATAACCGGCAAGGGCATCCCCCTTATCGAAGATGATATTTACGGGGATCTCTTTTTCTCTGAGACACGACCGGTACCTTTGAAAACTTTTGATAAGGAAGGGTTGGTCCTGTATTGTTCTTCTTTTACCAAGTCGCTGGCCCCTGATCTACGGGTAGGCTGGACTATGCCTGGACGCTTTAAGGAAAAAGTAAAACGGATTAAATTCAATTCGACAGTGGTAAGTTCTCAGCTGAATCAAGAGGTAGCTGCCAGATTTCTGGCAAGTGGAGCCTATGACCGGCACTTGCGGAAGATGCGTAATTCCATAAAGAAGCAGGCAGCCAACATGATGATGGCAATTGCCCGATATTTTCCGGATGGAACACGGGTGTCAGCTCCGAAAGGTGGAATATGCTTATGGGTGGAGTTGGATAAACGAATAGACTGTCTGGAATTGTTTGAGAGGGCAAGGCTTGAAAATATTGCGATCGTACCGGGTAATCTCTGCTCGGTGACAAACCGGTATAATCACTGTATCAGGCTGAATTACGGTTATCCCTGGTGTGAGCGGATTGAGGCTGGCGTGAAGCGTGTCGGAATGCTGGCCCGGCAATTGATTGAGCAGGCTGATCTGAACTCGAAGTGACTTTGAGCATGAGGAGGGAAGTGTCGGGAGGTTATACGACAAGGCTCCTTTCGCCAGGTTTCACTATTTGTATAACCTCCTGTTGGAATCTCAGTGTCCCCTCATTCTTTACGTTTCATATCTCACAGCTTTTCATTGCAGGACGGATATTCAGTGCAGAGAAAGTAGCGTGGTGGTTCATCTTCATTTATCTCAGGAAATCGGCCGATTTTATCATAAAAGCAGTTGTCTTTGGCGTCATCGTTTACATCAGACACTTCGCCTACCATAACGTTTCCGCTGCCGGGTTTGCCGTAGAACGTATGATACACATATGGCTCGAGGCAGATACTTTCACCAGGGGATAAAATGACTTTGTCACCGGGTTGTACTTGGCGCCGCACACCGTCAAGAGCGACAGAGAATGAACGGTCTGAGAATGTATTAGCTTCATTCGCCAGATACAATTCTATGATGAGGTCGCCTCCGCCTCGATTGATAATATCTTCACGTTTGTTCCAGTGGTAATGCCAGGGCGTTATCTGGTTTTCACGGACTACCATTATCTTTTCAGCATAACCCTTCGGGTAGTCGTTCTTTCGTGCATAGTTGCCATTTCTGATAGTGAAGAGCAGGAGTCCGGTGTGTAAAAAATTTCCCAGACCATAATCAGTGACATCCCAGCCCAGACCGTTGTCACGGATTTCGTCTGCTTCCTTTCCTGTTCGTGCCCATTGCTCCGGAGTCCAGAATGCAAATGGAGGAAGCCGGAAATGTTTTTCGCGAAAGAGATCTATTGCCTCATGAATGAGGCGGTTTACTTCTGAACGATTCATCCTAACAAAATCCTAAAAAGAGATTGACAGTTTTCTTTTGATTTCACTATAGTGATGGTTATGCAAACGTTTGCGATACCACTTACCTGCAGAATATAACCGAGTTCCACAAAGGAAACGAGGTTTTTCCGGCAGGGTGAGCCAAAGAAATGGAGCATAAGGCTGAACATGACTACAGCTAAGCATGCAGGAAAACCGCATCGTCGTCTGAATCTATTGACCGGTGAATGGGTGCTGGTTTCTCCTCACAGGACCAAGCGCCCCTGGAGCGGGCTTGAGGAAAACCCTGTACACATTTCCCCCCCTCACTATGATCCCGGTTGTTACCTTTGCCCCGGAAACAGCAGAGCAGATGGTACTGTGAATCCTGCTTATACATCAACCTTTGTCTTTACCAATGATTTTTCGGCTCTGTTGCCGGGAGACGATGGTGAAATAGTGACTGCCGGTAAGGATGAGTTGCTTGTGGCGGAGGAGGAGAAGGGAATTTGCAGGGTTATCTGCTATTCACCCGACCATAGTCTCACTATTGCGAGGATGCAGAGTCCAGCCGTTTCAGGGATTATTCGAACATGGCAGGAGCAGTATCGCGAACTTGGTAGTAGATCCGGCATTACGCATGTACAGATATTTGAGAACCGGGGTCTGATAATGGGTTGTTCAAACCCTCACCCGCATGGTCAGATCTGGGCCAATAGTACACTTCCGACTATTCCGGCCCAGGAAAACATGCAGCAGAAAAAATATATGCAGGAGAAGGGTGATTGCCTGCTCTGCCGGTATCTGGCAAGAGAACGTGCTGAAAAGGAAAGAATTCTTTTTGAAAATACTTCTTTTGTGGCTCTTGTACCGTTCTGGGCTGTCTGGCCCTTTGAGGTTATGATCCTGCCACATAGACACGCCTGCTCTCTTCTCGACTTGAGTGCTGCTGAGGTGGAAGATCTGGCTGCGATAATGATCCGGCTCGGAATCTGTTACGATAACCTCTTCCTTACCTCATTTCCATATTCGATGGGCATACATCAACAGCCTACTGATGGCGTTGAACATGATTACTGGCATTGGCATATCCACTATATGCCGCCGTTGTTGAGGTCTCAATCGGTGCGGAAGCATATGGTTGGATATGAGTTGCTGGCCATGCCTCAGCGTGACCTCACTGCCGAAAGCGCTGCCGCCCGGCTACGTGAACTTCCTGTCATCCATTACCTGGAGACTGTGTGATGAGCGGAACGCTCTGGGAACTTCGGGATCGTATTGTTGCCGGTGGGCTGGATGCCAGCTTTATGGAACTCTATGGAGAAAAAACGATCGCTGATCAGAAAGTACGGTATACGCGTTTGCTTGAGCAGTTGAACGAGGCGTATCCTGATAGTACAGGCCTGATTGTGAGTGCCCCCGGAAGAACAGAACTTGGGGGAAATCATACCGATCACAATCATGGCAATGTGCTGGCTGCGGCAGTAGATCTCGATTGCGTGGCAGCTGTTACGGCTGTTGAAAGTCTGGACATAGAAATTGTTTCTGAAGGCTATAGCCAAAAGATTTGTCTTGATCTTCAGGATCTTGCCCCGGTTCAGAGCGAAGAAGGAACCGCTGTGGCATTGGTGCGGGGCATGGCTGCCGCCTTTCAGGCTGAAACAGGTGTGATCGGTGGCTTTCGCGGTTATCTGCATGCAACCTGTAAAGCGGGAACGGGGCTCAGTACTTCTGCAGCATTCTGTGTGCTTGTTGGAGGGATTTTTAACTTTCTGTATAACTCCGGTAAGGTTTCAGCGCAAAAGATTGCACATATGGCGGGAGAGACTGAAAATAAATATTTCGGAAAACCGTGCGGACTGATGGACCAGATGAGCAGTGCAGTCGGTACAACTCTGGCCATAGATTTTAAAGATCCGCAGATACCTCAAATACGGCAGGTGACACTTCCCGCTGATCTGGCCGGATTTCGGCTGATAGTGGTTGATACCGGTGGCAGTCACATTGAACTGACCCCTGATTATGCAGCGATCCCAAGGGAGATGCGTGCAGCGGCACATCTGTTCGGTCGTGAAGTTGGCCGTGGACTGACTGTACCGGAGTTACTCCAGAGGCTTCCTGAGGTTCGTCAGCAGGCGGGTGACAGGGCTGCCTTACGGCTACTTCATTTTATTGAGGAGAACGATCGTGCAATCGCTATGGCAGAAGCCCTGGATAACAATCAATTTACTGAGTATCTGAGTCTGGTCGGGGCATCGGGAGAATCATCCTGCATGTTGTTGCAAAACTGTTCATCTCCTGGTTCGACAACTGAGCAGGGCATACTTTTAGGGCTGGCGCTCACCCGGCGATTTTGCCCGGAGGCTGTTTGCCGGGTGCATGGCGGAGGTTTTGCAGGCACCATTCAGGTGTATGTACCGGAGCAATTGCTATCTGAATACAGTCGTAAGATGAATGCGGTATTTGGGGAGGGGGCGGTTATTCCGTTGCATATCGGCAGACCAGGCCTCTGCGCTATGAATGAAGGCGGTTTGCTGTTGCCAGACCCTGACAGGAGAGATGGGTGATATGCCGCGCCATACGACAATAAACGATCTTGCAGCAAAGCTGAAGCTTTCACCATCGACTGTTTCACGTGCTTTGCGTGATCATCCTGATATCAGTCGTAAAACTAAGGATAGGGTTCTTGAGATGGCGGCAAAAACCCATTACCAGCCCAATCTTATTGCTCAGAGCCTGCAGAACAGACGCTCAAACAATATCGGCGTAATTGTCCCGGAGATCCGTAATACTTTTTTTTCCACAGTCATCAGCGGCATCGAGGAAGTTGCCTATGAGGCGGGTTACACCATTATGGTGTGCCAGTCAGCTGACACGAGCAAACGAGAGATTATTAATATCAAGGCGCTGGCCGCCAACCGGGTAGCAGGTATGCTGGTCTCAATATCGCAGCAGACCACCAACTACGACCATCTGCAGATGGTTATACAGCAGGGGATACCACTGGTTCTATTTGATCGAGTGGCAGAATCTCTTGATGTCAGCAAAGTGATTGTTGATGATTATGCAGGTGCCTACAGTGCTGTACAGCATTTGCTTGAACGAGGCAGAAAACGGATTGCGCATATCGGTGGCACCAGCGCCTTGTCTGTTTCCCGGCAGAGACGAGCAGGGTATGAAGCGGCACTCCGTGATCACGGGCTGCCTCTGTTATCCGAATTGTGCCTTTACGGAGGGTACCATGAAGAGGATGGCAGAGCCGGAGCAGAAAAGTTGCGAAAGCTGGCAGAACCGCCTGATGCGATCTTTGCAATCAATGATCCTGTGGCAATAGGGGCCTTTATTTATCTTCAGGAACAAGGGGTAAAGATACCTGATGATGTCGCGCTGGTTGGATATTCTAACAATCCGAATACAGCTCTGGTGCGTCCGCGATTGACTACGGTCAATCAGCCCGCTTTTGAAATAGGTCGCAGGGCAGCCACCTTGTTGCTGCAGAAATTTACTGTCGAAGCTGATATTCATGCTACTGAAACAATCGTGTTACCGACAGAACTGGTCGTTCGAGAATCAAGTTGAGAGGTAACTGCTCACAGGAACCCTGTCTTTAAACGATCGTGGTTTCTGGCATAGATGGGCTATTGGAATCGTCGCTTACCTGCGAGAAACCATGCTTGTTCCAGTATAGTACATCTGTAATCAGTTACGTTGAGAGTTGTATTATCTATTAAGATTTGAGGGAGTTTCTATTATGGCTCAGGTGGAACTGAAGGACGTCATAAAACGGTTTGGCAGTACCCGGGTTGTGCACGGTGCCAACCTGGTTATTGAAGATAACGAGTTCATTGTGCTTGTCGGTCCTTCCGGTTGCGGAAAATCAACCATTCTACGCATGATAGCGGGGCTTGAGTCAGTAAGCGGAGGGGAAATTCGTATTGATGGTAAGCCGATCAACTCTGTCGCGCCTAAAGATCGCAATGTGGCAATGGTTTTTCAGAACTATGCTCTTTATCCGCATATGAGTGTCTTTGATAATATGGCCTTCAGCCTGAAGATGGCCAAAGATTCAACGTCTGAGATCAACAGAAAGGTTCATGAAGCTGCGGAGATTTTAGAGCTCACTCCGTATCTTAAAAGAAAACCTTCGGAACTTTCCGGTGGCCAACGCCAGCGTGTAGCTATGGGACGCGCGATTGTGCGGCAACCGAGTGTTTTTCTCTTTGACGAGCCGCTCTCTAATCTTGATGCTCAACTCCGAACGCAGATGCGGATGGAATTGAAAAAGCTGCACCTTAAAATGGCGACCACAACCATTTATGTAACTCACGATCAGATTGAGGCCATGACACTGGCGGACAAGATCGTCATATTAAAAGATGGTTATATCCAGCAGGTCGGCTCGCCGGTAGAGGTTTTTGAGAAGCCTGCTAACCGGTTTGTTGCAGGATTTATCGGAAACCCGCCAATAAATATCAAGCCGGGTATTTTGCGACGAGATGGAGAAACTGTTTCAGTTACCCTGGCCGGTCTAACCCTGCCTGTCCCCCGGCCACCGAAATTTACAGGAAACCGCGACGTGCTTGTCGGGATTCGTCCTGATGCAATCACGTCGGGTGATGGCCTGACCCGCTACCCGGAAGAATGGCGGATTACAGTAGACGTGGTGGTTGCAGAAATACTTGGTGGCCAGTCGTTACTTGAATTTCAAGTGGGTGGCAACACTATGCTGGCTGAGTTAGAGGGACGGGTGGAGGCTCGTCCGGGTGAGCAGATGGAACTGGGGATTGATCTCGAGAGACTA
>JBFHGS010000038.1:0-26658 GCA_041582995.1 Desulfopila sp.
CAACGTCAGGGGTTAAAGGTTGCAATGGTCGGGGACGGCATCAATGATGCGCCTGCACTGGCTCAGGCCGATGTGGGGATCGCCATGGGGACCGGTATTGATATCGCCATTGAGTCTGGTGATATTGTAATAATGAAGGGTAACCTCGATGGTATATACACTGCGTTGATGCTTTCACGCTCGGTGATGCGGAATATTCGCCAGAATCTCTTCTGGGCTTTTGCTTTTAACGTAACGGGCATACCCGTAGCTGCCGGGATTCTCTATATCTTCGGAGGCCCTGCGCTGAACCCGATGCTGGCCGGAGCAGCCATGGCAATGAGTTCTGTGACCGTCGTCAGCAATGCTTTGCGCCTTCGTTTCTTTTCGGTAACGTAAATTTCTGTTTTGGCATTGAATCTACTCACGCTTTTCGCTTGACTTTTCCGCTCACCAAATTATAAATAAGCGCTTACAAATGAATCGCAGTTCAGTAATGGCTGCCCAATTGTTTGGGCGGTGTTATTTTTTTTCATATTAACTTTTTAAAAAAGAGGAACTCTATGTCTAAATTAGTAGCACCTCACGGTGGAAAAGGCCTCGTTTGCTGTCTTCTTGAAGGCGCAGCACTTGAAGCAGAGAAGAAAAAAGCAGCTGGTCTCAAGCAGATCGAAATCACTGCTCGTGCTAAAGGCGACCTGATCATGATGGGTATCGGTGGTTTCTCTCCACTGAACGGTTTCATGACCAAAGCTGACTGGAAAGGCGTTTGTGAGAACTTCCAGATGGCAGATGGAACCTTCTGGCCAGTGCCCATTACCCTCGACGTAACTGCTGCTGATGCGGCTGATATCGCTGAAGGTTCTGAGATTGCTCTCGTTCGTAAAGGCGAAGTATTTGCTACCATGACCGTTACTGAGAAATTCGAAATGACCGACGCTGACAAGCGTTGGGAGTGCGAAAAAGTATTCATGGGCGAAGGCGAAGAGTCTGTCGGTGGTAAATTCTGGGAGATCGCACCTGAAGATCATCCTGGTGTTATCATGGTTATGGCTCAGAAAGAGTTCAACCTTGCTGGTCCTGTTAAAGTTCTCTCTCAGGGTGAGTATCCTAAAGAGTACCCAGGCGTTTACCTTACTCCTGCTGAGACCCGTGCAATGTTCGAAGAGCGTGGTTGGGCAAACGTTGCTGCTCTTCAGCTTCGTAACCCAATGCATCGTTCTCATGAGTACCTTGCAAAAATCGCAGTTGAAGTATGTGACGGCGTATTGATTCACTCCCTTATCGGTAACCTTAAGCCGGGTGATATCCCAGCACCTGTACGTGTAAAGGCTATCGACATCCTGATCCAGAATTACTTCGTAAAAGAGAACGTAATTTCTGCAGGTTACCCGCTTGATATGCGTTATGCCGGTCCTCGTGAAGGTTTGCTCCATGCAACTTTCCGTCAGAACTACGGCGTTAATAACATGCTGATCGGTCGTGACCATGCTGGTGTTGGTGACTTCTACGGTCTGTTCGAGGCTCAGGATATCTTCGATCGCATCCCTACCACTGGTGATGCTGGAAAAGATCTTCAGTGCAAGCCAATGAAGATTGACTGGACCTTCTACTGCTACAAGTGTGACGGAATGGCTTCTCTCCGTACCTGTAACCATGACAAAGAGTCCCGCGTAATCCTTTCCGGTACCAAGCTTCGTAAAGCACTTTCTGACGGTGCTGAGGTTGTGGATCACTTCGGTCGTGACGAAGTTCTTGTTCACCTTCGTGCATACTACGAGGGTCTGACCGAGAAAGTAGAAGTTAAGATGCAGGGTGCTGCTTCAGGCGCCGCTATGTAATCTGGACTTTTCCTTAAGTCTTTAAGGAGATACTGCCCTCAGGGGTGGTATCTCCTTTTTTTTTGCCAACAAACACGGTAGAATTCATCAATTATATATAGGCGTGCTGGCCGCTTCTTCAGGGCCGAGAGCGTCCGGAGTGTTTGGTACATCTGAACGAGCATTAAACGTGAAGAGGGGGGTATGGCTGAGTTGCATGTTGGACTCGGAAAGCGCAGCTATCCGATTTATATAGAATCCGGTTGTCTTGATCGTGTCGGTAAAGACCTGGCTGAGAGGCATATCGGCAACAGGTACGCAATCGTTGCAGATGTGAATGTTGCCAAACTGTATGGTGACAGATTGCTTGAGATTATGTCCAAGGCAGGTCTTAAGGCCCGACTGTTTCCTTTCCCTGCAGGTGAAAAGAACAAGACGCTCTTTACTGTCGAGGCTCTTGCCAGCCGACTTGCACAGTCCGGTTATGACAGGCATGATGCCTTGATTGCCCTTGGTGGTGGTGTGACTGGTGACATCACAGGATTCCTTGCTTCAGCCTATATGCGTGGAATACCATTTGTCCAGGTTCCGACGAGCCTTCTGGCTCAGGTGGACAGTTCGGTAGGTGGTAAAACCGGGGTGGATCTTCCGGAAGGGAAGAACCTTGTCGGGGCTTTTTATCAGCCGAAAGCGGTATACATAGATATAGACGTTTTGCAGACACTGCCCAAAGAAGAATTGCTTGGCGGATTGGGTGAAGTCATTAAATATGGTGTTATCCGTGATGCTGAGTTCTTTACATTCCTTGAGGAATACCGCAGAAAGATCTTAAAGCTTGAGCCCGGTATTATCGAGAAAATGATCTATACCTGCTGTGAAATCAAGGCGGATGTTGTTGCTGAAGATGAGCGTGAAGGTGGGCTCAGGAAGATTCTCAATTATGGGCATACAATAGGGCATGCTGTCGAAGGAGCATCGCATTACCAACTGATCCATGGCCTGGCCGTGGCTATAGGCATGGTGGCAGCTTCTCGTATAAGCGTTTTGAAAGAGACTCTTTCAGGTCGAGAGGATGAGCGAATATACTCATTAATATCCGCATATGGTATGCCGGTTACCGTCCCTGATGAGCTTGACAGAAAAGCTATTAAGCGCTACCTGAAAACCGATAAGAAATCTGTTGCAGGAAAAGTGTTTTATATACTGCCGAATGCAATAGGATCTACCTATATTACAGACGAGGTGACAGATCAAATGGTTGATGCCGTGCTTGGCTGAAAGATCATTGTGAGTAACTCCCTCAGGTAATAGTGAAAAAATTAACCACACATATCTACGTATGCCGATCTACGAATTTTACTGCGATTCCTGTAATGTTATTTTTAATTTTTTCTCTTCTAGAATCGATACGACAAGCAGTCCAGATTGTCCGAAATGCGGTAGGCTGAAGCTTAGCCGGCAGATTTCAAAATTTGCTATTGTCCGTTCTGGTGATCACGAAGCTGATAATGATTTTGCCGGTCTTGATGAGGCGAAAATGGAACAGGCATTTGAGTCACTTATGAAAGATGCTGAAGGGATCAATGAAGACGATCCTCGGCAAATGGCTTCATTGATGAGAAAATTCACATCTCAGACAGGTCTGAATCTCGGTGACGCCATGGAAGAGGCGATGAGCAGAATGGAAGCGGGAGAAGATCCTGATCAGATAGAGCAGGAGATGGGCGATTTGCTTGGAGATGATGACTTCAGTATTGAAGCTCTCAGGAAAAAGGTCAAATCAGACAGGCCGAAACCTGTTCAGGATGAGAAACTTTATAAGCTTCAGTAGTATTCTGGCAGTGATGGTTGCATCGCCGGCACGTATTCGGTGAGGATGCAACCACAAGCCTGTGCTATTCAGTGCACTGTCTTTGAAGCACTTTGGAAAATATCAAATTGCTCTTCGGTCATATCTTTTTTGGAGATAATGTCCTGCACTTCCTCTTCACTCATGCCCAGGGAACTTGCCAGTTCCTGAACATCGTAAACAGGTTTTCCGTCATCGGTAAAATACGAAGGTTTGAGCTCAGGAAAATGTGTTTCCGTTGCCGAATGGGACGCATCCAGAAGGATTTTCTGGATAGAGGGAGGGCCGTATTTCAACAACCACTCAACAACTTCTGCCCATAATTTGGCGTCAACTGTCGGGTGCTGCAGTACCTTCAGGGCACTCTCCAGATCCCACTCATCTTTAAAACTCATATGTCCTCCTGATGTGCATTTGTATTTATGAATAGTTCAAAAATATTATAATGCTTTTTATATCAACTGCAAAGCTGGGAAAAGAGGTGTAATACTATTGTTGTTTTTGATAATCAATACGAATTTGAGATCGGGTGGGGAATAGTTATGAACAGGTTTGATGGTGGAATTTTTTTAGAAAATATTGAGTGGTTTGATGAAAGTGGTCGAGAACTTGTGCATCGTCTGCCTGAGACAGGTTCTGGCGAAATTAAATTCGGAGCCCAACTCACTGTTCGTGAAAGCCAGGCCGCCGTGCTTTTCTACAAAGGCAAGGCATGTGATGCGTTCGGGCCAGGAAGACACACCTTAAAAACGCTCAACCTGCCTATACTTACCAAAATTCTCTCACTCCCCTGGCGTGGGGATAGTCCGTTGCGCGCTGAAGTGTATATGGTGAATCTTAAATCGTTCACCAATCTCAAATGGGGCACTCGTAATCCGGTTGCTTTCAGAGATTCTGAGCTCGGGCTTATCAGGCTGCGCGCCCATGGCATATTTAATATACAGGTTGTCCAGCCTGTATTGTTTATAAATTCACTGGTTGGAACCATGGGCTCATTGAGCACCGAGGATGTCGAGACCTACCTGAAACGTGTGATAGTTTCGCGTTTAAACGACTATCTGGGTGAAACTTTGGACTCGATTTTGAATCTGCCGGGGAAATTTGATGAGTTGTCTCTTGCCTTGCAGCAGCGACTCCTGTTGGACTTTGCTCACTTTGGACTTCGTTTAAGCCATCTTTACATAACCTCGATAACACCTCCCGATGAAGTTCAGAAAGCGATAGATGATCAAAGTAGAATGAATGCCATACAGGATATGGATAAGTTTGTGCAGATGAAAGCTGCCATGGCTATGGAGAAGGCTGCTGAGAATCAAGGTGAGGCAGGTGCCGGTGTCGGCATGGGTATGGGGCTTATGCTGCCAGGGATGTTTGCGCACACAGTTTCTCAAAGTTCGCATGGGCGATCTATACCAGCGACTGAGACAGCAGTTTGTCCTGACTGTTCAAGAACGATCCCCGTAGATGCCAGGTTCTGCCCGGACTGCGGTCATCAGCAGGTTGTGCTGAGTCAATGTGGAAATTGCGGGAAAAATCTTTCTCCTAAGGCCAGGTTTTGCCCTCAATGCGGACAATCTGTGGTGGTAAAGGTTCAGCCTGTGGTCTGTAGACATTGTAAGACGGAAAATCTGCCACACTCCATGTTTTGTAATCAGTGCGGTGAGCGTCTCGCTTGAAGTATGGAACTTGCGATTGAACAACCATGCCCGACGTGCGGGGCGCCTATAGTTCTGCAGGAGGATGACCGCCTGGTTACGTGTGGTTATTGTGAGGTACGCAACTATAAGGTGCAGCAGAAATTGCCGAGATATGTTTTGCCTTCACGGTTGCCGCAGCATGTTCACGAAGAAGATCTGCTGTATATTCCATATCTGCGTTTCAAGGGAAGTGTCTATTATTGCCAGGGAACTGAGGTGCGGCACAAAATTGTCGATACGACACGCCGAGGTACCTCGTGTGAAACGCTTCCTGTTTCACTCGGTTTGCGCCCTCAGGCGATGAACGTTAAGCCTGTCTCCCATCAGTTTCAGGGCAGCTATGTAAAGCAGACTGAAAAAGCTGAAAAAATGTTTGCAGAAGCGGCTAGACTCACGACTCTCTTTGCTAAAAAGAATCAAAACACGATCGCTCACAGGGCTTTTATTGGCGAGACTGTAAGCCGTGTCTACTTGCCTGTGTATGCATATCAGGGTTTGTTGTATGATGGTGTAACACATCGAAAAATTGGTGATAGTTCAATGGTACATAGACTGTTGTCCAATGTTCTCACCTTTAAACGTGAATGGGAGCCACTGTTTCTATCCACGCTCTGTCCCGGATGCGGGGATGCTATGCAGGGCGGTCGCGACTCTCTGGTAATGAGATGCAGTAATTGCGAATCGCAATGGATTGAGGTGGGCGGCAGGTTTGTGCAACTTACCTTTGGGGTGGTGAGGCCGCTTGAGAGGGAGGTCAGTTATATTCCATTCTGGCAGATCGAGCCGGAGGTTGATGGGGCTGACCTTTCATCTCTTGCCGATTTTCTGCATTTAACCAATCAGCCGGTGGTTGTACAACGAAAACATTTTAATCACAAACTTTCATTCATCATTCCTGCTTTTAAGGTTAATCCTGTGACCTTGCTGCAAGCCGCTAAGAATTTGACTATGCAGCAACTGGCTTTTTGTGAACAAAGTTCAAGTGCACTTTCTGAATGCTTTCCGGTGACCTTGCCGCACAGTGAGGCTGTGCAGGCGCTGAAGTCTGTGCTGGCAGCTTCTGCAGTGAGTTCGAGACGGGTTATGGAGCTTTTGCCGAAGCTGAATTTTCATGTGAGGAAAATGAGATTGCTATATCTGCCATTTCGGGACGCAGGCCATGATTATATCCAACATCATACAGGTGTGAGCTTAGCTGCTGCGGCTCTTCGATTTGGCAGAAGTCTCTGATTGCAGTTAGGGTCTCGTGAATAAACGTCAAGATGTGACAAAGAGAGATGAAGGCTATGACAGAACATGAAAAGTATATGCGTATAGCACTTAAAGAGGCTGAGAGCGCGCTTCGGGCAGGTGAATTCCCTGTTGGCTGCGTAATCGTGGCAGACGGTGAAGTTATTGCTACAGGAAGCCGCGAGAACAGTGGAGTTGAGTTCAGTGAACTCGATCATGCAGAGATTGTGGCTATGAGGAATTTGCAGAAGAGTCATCCGGGTATTGATTTACAAACAGTTTCAATTTATTCAACAATGGAGCCATGTTTGATGTGTTTTTCAACCCTTATTGTGAATAATATCCGTCATGTGGTCTATGCATACGAGGATGTCATGGGCGGTGGAACCAATCTGCCGCTGCATATGTTATGTCCTCTCTATAGTTCGCTTGAGCTCGAAATTGTTAAAGATGTATTGAGAGATGAGAGTTTGAGGTTATTTCAGCAATTTTTCCTAGACGATAATAATGCTTATCTTCAAGGGACATTGCTGGAAGAGTATACATTGAAGCAGGTAAGTATTGCAGCATCATAAAGACAATCTGATTACAACTCGTCCTTAGTTTAACCATATGAAGAGTGAGATGTCAGGTTTGGAAAATATAAATTACCAATTATTATAGTGTCACCACTTCATCTCCACTATACAGTCACCATATGACCTCAGGCTGAGATGCAGTGATAATGAGATATACAATCAGGGAATAACATTATGAGCAAAACCCCGCGAACGGTCGGATTCCGGCGAGGAGAAAGAAATATATTTTTCCATATCCTCACTGCCTGTAATCTTTCATGTAATCATTGTTATATAAACCCATCACAGCACGGTACTCAGACGTTATCAATATCAACTGTTAAGAAATGGCTTGAACTTTTTGTGGCTCCAGATACAAAAAGCAATGTTATTTTCCTTGGCGGTGAACCAACCATGCATGCTGATCTTCCTGAGGCTATAGCTTACGCCAAAGGACTTAATTTCGATGTAACTGTTGATTCGAACGGTTATCTCTTTAATGATTTTCTTGAGAAGGTTGACCCAGCCGGACTTGATTATCTCAGTTTCAGCCTCGATGGACCGGACGCTCTGGTAAATGACCCTATTCGTGGTCAAGGGGTGTACGAAATATGTGTGTCTAATCTGAAAAAAGCGATTGACCGTGGATTTAACGTCAGTCTCATTTATACGGTGAGCAGAAAAAATATTCATCATCTGCATCGGATGGTGCCGTTACTGGTTGAACTTGGGGTCAGGAAATTTTTTATTCAGGTGATCGGGTTGCGGGGAAAATCTGCAAAGGTTCAGGATGGAGAGGAAGGGGTACAGGTTAGCAGGGAGGAGTGGTTGGCAGTCGTGCCTGATGTGGCGCGCCAGGCTGCAGATGCGGGAATTCATGTAACCTATCCGAAAGTTTTTCTTGAGCCGGAAGAATCGTTTGAATGTGCAGGATTGGTTGCTGAAAATTACTTCATCTTTCCAAACGGCAGAGTGTATCAATGCCCGTTATGCGAGGACCATGCAATTCATAGTTATCGCATTGAAAATGATCAATTAGTGAAAAATGAAGGGTTGAATGAGGATAAATTTTTTCAGCTGAATATCGCTGAAGGATGTGTGATGAATAAGCTGCTGCAGCCGGATATTATCGATTACGACGAGCAGGGACAACCACTTCATCGTATTTCATGCTGTTTACTTAAGCAGGAAATAGGCTGAGCAGCAGTTGTAATAAGCGTAAAATGAAAACAAAACGGTTCGGAAGAAACGTTTCTTTCGGGGCCGTTTTGTTTTACCTGTCATGCATCAGCTTCAATCTTCTTTTTTCTGTTAAATAAGGAGGATAGAAATATTCCCACCTCGTACAGCCCAAAGAGTGGAATAGCAAGCAAGGCTGTAGCCATGAAATCCCCGGCCGTTAACAGAAAAGAGAGCACCAGAATAGCAATGTAGAAATACATTCTTTTACGTTTGAAGTAGGCGGCACGCACAATATCAGCTTTAGCTGCCATCACCATCAGGAATGGAATTTGAAAACTGATACCAAACGTCAGAATGGTACGGGCGACGAAGGTGAGATATATGCCAAGTTTCGGCAGAGGTTCAAGACCTTCATTGGCGTAACTCATAAAATAGGTAAGCATTTTCGGCAGGACGGCAAAGAACGCGAAGGCCCCGCCTGCGCCAAACAGCAGAGTTGCCCAGAATACAATGACTACTGCCAGCTTTTTTTCATTTTTTCTTAAACCGGGCGCGATAAAGACCCAGAGTTGGTAGAGTACCACCGGGAAGCTTGCGAGAATGCCGACTACAAGAGCAAGTTTTATATAACTTATAAACGCTTCAGGTAGGTTGGTGTAAACGAGTTTGTGAACTAACGGACTGGCAGCCAGCAACGGAGAGATGAAAAGGCCCGCAATCTTCTCTGAAAAAATGTATGCGACGATGGTGCAAATCACTATCGCAGCAAATATTTTTATTAGGCGATTGCGCAACTCAAGGTGATGCGGACGAAAAAAGGCCAGGCTGCGCTCAAGAGCCGGAATTGTTTTTTCAAGATTAAAGTTACTCATTTTTCCGGGGATGATTCTGGACCACTCTTTTCAGGGCTATCCGTGTCTGAATTATGCTTTGAATTATCGAGTGGTTCTACAACTTCAGTCAGGTCATCAGTAGATAGAGCAGTAGTGCCGCTGTTATCCATGGGGACATTGCGAGGATCATGTCCTGCTTTGACCAGTTCCTGATAGGCGCTGGCGGCATTGTCAGCCTGTGGGTTAACGCCTTCAGACGGGAAGAGCTCGGTTTTCCCGTTATCAGGATGGTCAAGCATGTGACTCTTGAATGATTTGGCTGCATCTTCAAGATCAGGGCGTATGTCATCTAATGGATTGCCTTCCGCCTGGAGCTGGTCCTTGAGGCCTTCGGCTGTTTTTTTGAGTTCCATAATCCCTTTTGCAAGGGAACGGGCCAGGTCAGGAAGTTTGTCGGGGCCGACAACAATAAGTGCAAGAGCCAGGATGAGTATCATCTCCGGCAAGCCAATACCAAACATAGGTGAAGCCTCACTGTTACTATATTTTTCCAATATGTGGAAAATATATTATTACGCAATTCTACAGCAGTAAGTCCTGTACATCTGTCCTGAGCTTTGCGCAGCACACCGGTACCTGTTTGACGACCTGCCTGAACATGCTTATCTGTTTCCGGTTGTTATCTGTTCGGATGGCCAACTGTAAGGTATTTCCGGTCTGGTGTCAACGAAAGAGCATATGGTATATTTTATGGATTATCGTTCATTAGCACGTGTCAAGATATTGTTATTATAGTAATTAATTACTGGGATCTGGCCGTGCTTTGCAAATTATATCGATGATTGACTTTAGTCATAGAGTTCGCTATATTTACGGGTTTGTCTCATGCAGACTTGGAGATGCAGGAGTTTGTACTCTCTGCTCTACCAAATTAACACGCACTGCAGTTAATAATTTCAGGAGAATATAGATGTCCAGCGTCGTAGTCGTAGGGTCACAGTGGGGTGACGAAGGCAAAGGAAAAATCGTCGATTTACTCACGCAGTATTCTGATTATATTGTGCGATTTCAGGGCGGTAATAATGCCGGTCATACCCTGGTGGTTGACGGACGCCAGTTTATCTTTCATATCATCCCCTCCGGAATTCTCTATGAAGATAAAATGTGCATGATCGGCAATGGTGTCATCATTGATCCAGGTGTCCTGTTAGAAGAAATTGATCAACTGAAGAAGAAAAATCTTGAGGTGACTCCTAAGCGGATGATGATTAGTGAGAACGCTCATCTCATCATGCCATATCACGCCCGCATTGATCAGGCCAAAGAGGCAGCACTTTCTGATGGTCAGAAAATCGGTACCACCGGCCGTGGCATTGGGCCGTGTTATATGGACAAGGTCGGCCGCACCGGTATCAAGGCTGGTGATTTGCTTGACGAACCGTTGTTCAAGGCCAAATTACGTGCCGAGATTGACGAAAAGAATTTTCTGCTGGTTAATAAATACAACGCAGAGCCGGTTAAGTTTGAAGATGTTTACGCGGAGTTCATGAAACACACCGAACTGTTGCAAGGTTTTATTGGTAATGTTTCGGTAGAACTCGATTCAGCGAGAAGAGCTGGCAAGAATATTCTGTTTGAAGGTGCGCAGGGTACGCAACTTGATATTGATCATGGTACCTATCCATTCGTTACTTCATCAAATACCATCGCTGGTAATGCCTGTAACGGCTCCGGCTTTGGACCGGTACACATTGATGCGGTTGTCGGTATTATGAAGGCTTACACCACCCGAGTTGGTGCAGGACCATTCCCGACCGAACTTTTCGATGAAACAGGTAATGAGTTACAGAAAAAGGGTCACGAGTTTGGTGCGACAACCGGTCGGCGCCGCAGATGCGGCTGGCTTGATGGTGTTGTGGCTCAGGACGCAGTGCGCTTAAATGGAATTACAGGTTTCGCGATAACGAAACTCGATGTACTGAGCGGCCAGGCCAAAATCAAAATGGCTAATGCGTATGAGTTGAATGGCAAAGCAGTTCATGCTATGCCGTCCAACATCAATCAGGCTGCTGCAGTTACACCGGTATATGAAGAAATGGCAGGCTGGAACGAAGAAATTGATGGTGTTCGTAATTTCGATGACCTGCCTGTTGCCGCAAAAGATTATATTAAGAGAATTGAGGATTTCACCGGCGTAAAGGCACAGATAGTCTCTGTCGGTCCTGATAGAAATGAAACTCTTCTTCTTGAAAATCCGTTTGAAAAAAAATAAGTGATCGAAAGGGCATTGGTTCTGTGCAGGACGAATGCCCCGCTCTGGTTACAGATTCATAATGAGGAAAAAGGAAAACTATGGCGAGAATTACCGTTGAAGATTGTCTGGAGATAGTTGGTGACGACAACAGGTTTAATCTCATCCATTTGGCCGTCCAGCGCGTCAAACAGCACAGACAGGGAGAACCTTTCCTGGTGGATGGTAAAAATAAAGAAATTGTAATGACCCTTAGGGAAATTGCTTCGGGTAAAGTTACCATGGAAAACGTTGATGAGTTACCTGGTAACTTTGATAAAGATGAAGCTGATTCGGGAAAAATTTCTGAGGCTGCTACAACCGTCGCGTAATAACAGAGTAGTTACTGATCATGAATAAAGATTATTACGAGATTCTGGCTGTCGCCAGAAGCGCTTCGAGCGCGGAGATCAAGAAGGCATACAGAAAGCTTGCGATGCAATATCATCCGGACAGAAATCCGGATGATAAAGAAGCGGAAGCAAAATTCAAAGAATGTACTGAGGCGTATGAAGTCCTCAGTGATGAAAAGAAACGGCAGATTTACGACACCTATGGTCACGATGGTTTAAAGAGCAGCGGCTACAGGGGACCGGGAAATTTCGAGGATGTCTTTTCCAGTTTTGGGGACATATTCGGAGATCTTTTCGGCTTTGGTGGCGGCCGTTCTCAGGGACGCCGGGAAGGTCCTGTTCCAGGTAACGACCTGCGGTATGATGTAACAATTTCGTTTATGGAAGCTGTTCACGGTATTTCTAAGGAAGTTGAACTCAGTCGTCGTGATACATGCTGGACGTGTGAAGGAACCGGTAGTCGTCCTGGTCATCCGAGAAAGACTTGTCCTGCCTGTAACGGACGTGGACAGGTTATAAGGGCTCAGGGCTTTTTCCAGGTGAGTTCAACCTGTCCACAGTGTCATGGTGAAGGCGATATCATTACCGATCCCTGTACTGACTGCGATGGTTCCGGGCTTGTGCACAAAAGCAAACTTGTTGCTATCAAGATTCCCGCAGGTGTCGACAACGGCGCCAGAATGCGACTGCGCGGTGAAGGGGAGGGGGGCCGCAAAGGTGGTCCTGCCGGAGATCTCTATGTAATAGTTCACGTTGAGGAACATGATTTTTTTATGCGTGAAGGCGATATTATTTTCGCCAGGTTACCGGTCTCCATGGTAAATGCTGCACTGGGAGCCACTGTTGAGATTCCGACCATCCATGGCAAAAAGAAACTGAACATTCCTGCGGGGAGCCAATCGGGTGAGCGCTTTACTCTGAAAAATGAGGGTGTACCTCGACTGCGTGGTGGCGGACGGGGGAACATGATTGTTGAACTGCAGGTTCTGACGCCGACGAATCTCTGTGATGAGCAAGTCAAAGTATTGCGTGATTTCGACACACTGTGTGCACAACACGGGCAGACGAAGGAGCAGGAAGGTTTCTTCGGCCGTCTTTTTAACGAAGTGATGGGCAAAAATCATAAAGGATAATTTTGATGTCAGTTGATAAAGGCGATAAGCTGACACATTTTGATGCCGATGGAAATGCTATAATGGTGGATGTGAGTGAAAAGAGTGAAACCACTCGTGTAGCTCACGCCGCCGGTAGCATACGCATGAGTCCGGCGGCTTATCAAAAAGTGAGAAGCGGTACTATGGCAAAAGGTGATGTCCTTGGTATTGCTCGAGTAGCTGGAATAATGGCCGCAAAAAAAGTTGATGACCTGATTCCGCTCACACATCCTCTTCTAATTACAAAGGTGAATGTTGACTTTTGCTTGCAAGACGAGGATAATTTGGTAGAAATTTTTGCTACAGTCGGCATTTGCGGCAAAACCGGTGTCGAAATGGAGGCGCTCACTGCGGTATCTGTGGCTGCTTTAACCATCTATGACATGTGCAAGGCTGTGGATAAGTCTATGGTTATTGGTGACATCCGTCTGTTAAAAAAGACTGGTGGCAAGAGTGGCACCTATATCCGCAAGGATATGTGATACTGATTTAATAGCTTTATTTTTTTCGGTTTTAAGGGAGAGGCTGGATGGATAAGGAATTGATTGAGCAGTTCAAGGTAAAGTTGACGGAAAAAAAGGAAGAAATTCTTGCTGAAGTTGGCAAGACGTTGAATGAAATGACAGATCAGACAACGAATATTCCTGACCCTAATGACCGTGCAACGGTTGAATCCGGCCGTAGTTTTGAGTTACGTATTCGTGACCGCGAGCGCAAATTATTGTCTAAAGTTGAAGAAGCGTTGGGTCGGATTGATGAAGGCACATTTGGTGTATGCGAAGATTGCGGTGAGGATATCGGTTTAAAGAGGCTTGAGGCCCGTCCGGTTACCACGCTTTGTATCGATTGTAAAACATTGCAGGAAACCCAAGAAAAGTCAAAGGGACAATAATCTAACATGCCGGAGCTGCGAAAAGACCCTGTTCTCGGCCGATGGATAATTATTTCCAAAGAAAGACGGAAGCGGCCGACCGACTTCCTGATAGAGAAACCGAAAACAGGAGGTGGTTTCTGCCCACTCTGCCCGGGTAATGAAAACACTACGCCTCCTGAAGTACTTGCTTTTCGAACCGGTGTTGACCAGATAAAAGATGGTCCCGGTTGGCAGGTTCGGGTAGTGCCGAATAAGTATCCCGCTCTGATCATAGAGGGTGAGCTTGATAAAGAGGGTGAAGGTCTGTATGACCGTATGAATGGTATTGGTGCTCACGAAGTAGTCATTGAGAGCCCGAATCATGAACAGTCATTTGCTTCTCTTCCGCCAGAGAAGATGTTACTTGTCCTGCGGGCGTTTCGGGAGAGAATTACAGATCTTGGCCGGGATCCGCGCTTCAAATATGCCATGATATTTAAAAACCATGGCAAAGCTGCAGGGGCTTCACTTGAACACTCGCATTCTCAACTTATAGCCTTACCTATTCTGCCCCGCATGATAGTGTCTGAATTGGCCGGGGCGCTTTCATATTTCAGATACAAGGAAAGATGTATATTCTGTGACATAATACGTCAGGAAATACAGCTCGACACCCGTGTTGTCTGTCAGAACGATCATTTCATCACAGTAACGCCGTTTGCACCACGTACACCCTTTGAAATGTGGATTTTACCCAAGAAGCACTCGTCTGCATTTTGTAAAGAGGATGACTATAAGTTGTACTCGCTTGCTGAACTCTTTTCTGAAACATTGAGAAGGCTGGATATCTGTATTCCAGATGTACCGTACAATTTTGTATTACATACAGAACCGTTGCAATCCAATGGAATGGAACATTATCACTGGCATTTTGAGATAGTGCCGAAACTCACCTCAATTGCCGGGTTTGAATGGGGCTCTGGTTTCTACATTAATCCGATGCCACCTGAAGAAGCAGCAACATATTTACGTCAATCTCTTGAAAAAAAATAGAAGGAGAATTGTGTGAAAAAGATACTGCTTGTTGATGATGAGGAAAGTATCCAGTTGCTGTACCACGAAGAATTCGAGGATGACGGGTATAGTGTTGTTTCTGCTTTCAACGGTGAGGAGGCTCTTGAAAAATTCAAGGCTGACCAGCCTGATCTCGTTATTCTGGATATCCAGATGCCCGGTATGAACGGTATTGAAGTTCTCAGGCAGATGAAGATGATGAATGCCGATATTCCTGTGATTCTGAGTAGTGCCTACCATGAGTATAAACAGGATCTTGGAGCATGGGCATCAGACGAATATGTTGTTAAGTCTGCTGATATCGATGAACTTAAAAAGGCAGTGCGAAAATTTATAGGTTAATAGCGCCGGAAGAGGTAAAGAAAGAGAAACCTTTGAAAGCGTGGAGTATATTTTCGAGTCTAAATCGAGCAATGTTTACGCATCTCGGCAACATAGATTAAATTCCAGATGAAAGATATTCAGAGTCAGGTTGATCATCGCCGCATAAACATCAAAAAAGTCGGTGTGAAGACTGTTTCATATCCTGTGACTGTTCGCGATAAATCGAAGAGTCGCCAGGAGACAATTGCAACAGTAAATATGTATGTTAACCTGCCTCACCGGTTTAAGGGTACGCATATGAGCAGGTTTGTTGAAATACTGAACCAGTATCATGGTGCTATCGACCTGCGGAACTTTCATCATATCCTCGAAGATATGAAGACTCGCCTTGAAGCAGAGGCATCGCACATGGAGATTGAGTTTCCATATTTTCTGAGCAACGGAAAGGCACAGGAGTCGTTAAATATACGTCAGTATAAGTGTATGATGTGTGGGTCCGTAGGTAAAGATCCTGACCTTGAATTTCGTATTAACGTTCCGATATCATTGCCGATGAGTCAGCATAAATCCAATTCACTGCCTCGTTCTATGGGGAATTGGGGACATGCCAGGGTGGCGGTCCGTTTTAGTACCTTCATGTGGATTGAAGATCTTATCCTCGAAATTGAAAAATGTATCGAAGATGAGATTCAAGCCCAGTCAGGGACTGAACAAAACGTCCTCTCCGTGGAGGCGGTTACCCGAAGTATCGGAACCTGTCTCTGTGAGTTAAACGAGATAAAGAGCTATTCCGTCAGGGTGGAGAATCTATGTGAAGATTACTCGACCTTTGCCATGCTTGAGTCCTGATCTGAACTATCTTTGAGACGCAGGTAGAGAACAGTATGTTACTCTTGCCTTTTTTGTTATAGCGAGTTTCAAAAGATAGTCAGACAAATTGCAGGCTGCAATGCGCAGCACAATCATTATCTATTAATCACTTACCCGATAGAAGAAATATGCGTGATCTACTCTATGAGATTGGAACAGAAGAGCTCCCTGCAAGCTTTGTGCAGCCTGCGCTGAAGCAACTTCAGGAAAAGTTTGAGAAAAAAACAGCTGACCTGAAAATTGAACACGGATCTATAACCGTAAAAGGTACGCCGCGTCGTCTCGCTATGATCGTGTGTGATGTTGCAGAAAAGCAGCAGGATATCTGTGAGGAACTTCTTGGCCCATCTGTGAAAGCAGGTATGGATGCAGATGGTAACTATACCAAAGCAGCCATAGGCTTTGCCCGTTCGAAGGGTGCTGAAGTGACAGATCTTAAGCCGGTAGATACTGCGAAGGGTCCATACCTGATGCTTGTCCGTGAAGTCACCGGCAATCAGACTTGTGAGTTGCTTCCTCTTCTTCTGAAAGAATTGCTGCTGGAGCTTTCATTTCCGAAATCTATGAAATGGGGAGTAAATCTCCAGGCTTTTGCACGTCCAATACAATGGATTACCGCCTTGTTCGGGAAAGATGTAATGCATTTTGAACATGAAGGGGTAACGGTATCGAACACTAGCCGTGGACATCGATTCCTTGCAAACAGCGAATTTGTCATCGAAGATGGCTCGACGTACGAAGCCGTCCTGCGTTCGAAATATGTTATTGCAGATATTGATGCACGCCGCGCAATGGTTGTGGAAGAGATCCAGAAAGCGGTTGCAGAAGCGGGGATGGCTGATGATGCCAGAGTGGCTGTTGACGAGGATCTTGTTGATCTTGTCACAAATCTTGTTGAGATTCCTTATGGCGTTTGCGGCAGATTTGATGAGAAATTTTTACAGCTACCCAGTGAGGTTCTTATCACCTCTATGCGTGAGCATCAAAAATATTTCCCTGTTGTAAATGGTGCCGGTGAGCTTCTTCCTGGTTTTGTTGCTGTGAATAACACCAAGGTCAAGGACACTGACATTACCAGAAAAGGTCACCAGAGAGTTTTACGGGCAAGACTTGAGGATGCACTGTTCTTTTTCAGTAGTGACAGTGCTGGTACACTTGAGGAAAAACGAGCTCGACTTGACGGCATTATTTTTCAGGCCAAGCTTGGTACAATGACCGAAAAAAGTGACAGGCTCGTAAAGCTCGCCAGAATTCTAGCAGAAAAAATTGCACCCGAGAAGGTTGAACAGGCGAGCAGGGCTGCATTCCTATGCAAAGCAGATCTCATTTCAGATATGGTCGGTGAGTTTCCGTCCCTCCAGGGAGTTATGGGCGCGGCATATGCTATAAATGATAACGAACCCATGGAAGTTGCTCTTGCAATTAAAGAACACTATATGCCAAAGAGGGCTGGTGCAGAGTTACCATCTTCAGATGTCGGAGCTATCGTTGCTCTTGCTGATAGAATTGATACTCTTGCGGGCTGCTTCGGTATCGGTCAGAAGGTTACTGGAACTGCAGATCCGTTTGGTTTGCGCAGGCTCTCGCTTGCTGTTTTGAATATTCTTGCAGACCGTGGTTGGAATATTTCGGTATCAGAGATCGTGCATAAAGCTTTAGCTTTGTATGGTGGCAAGGTCGATGGTGGTGGCATTACAGTGGATACTGTTATGAACTTCATAAAAGGTCGATTTGTCAATGATTGCATCAGTAAAGGCATCGACAGTGGTGTCGTCGAAGCTGTTACATCGGTCTCTTTTGACAATGTGAGCGACGCACTTGCCCGTATAGAAGCATTACGCGCAATCAGGAATGAAGAGGCATTTACTGTATTGGCCTCATCATATAAACGCATTCGGAATATTATTAAAGATAACAGCGAGACAGTAGTCGATGTTGCTCTTTTTTCTGAAGACGCTGAACGTCGTTTATATACAGTGTTTACAGAAGTAAAAGCTGAAATGGGTTCTCAGTTAGAAATGAACAACTATCTTGAAGCGTTACAGGTAATGCTCAAGATGAAGCAACCGGTTGATGGTTTCTTTGATGATGTAATGGTCATGGCCGAAGATGCGGCGGTGCGTCAGAATCGTCTGAATATGTTGACCGCGATTGGAGAGCTGATTTTGAAAATTGCTGATATTTCCAGAATCCAGGAAGGCTGAATGCAGTATACACAATAGTAAAAAAAAAAGGCTGTCACCTGTAATTCGGTGACAGCCTTTTTTTATGCACATTTGACAAAGAGACTATTTTTTATGACAGGTATTGCATTTCTTTAAGTCTTTCTTTGCTTCATCTTTCTTTGCGACTTCTTTATGACATTCAAGGCAGTTCGCGTGTGCAGCACCTTTGAATGTATCAAGTTTTTCTTTGCCGGCGGTTTTACCAGCAAGTACTTCCTCGTTATGACAGGATTGACATTTTCCAATTTCCTGACCATCTGTGTACGGTACCTGCTTACCATCGGCCATTCCATGATGACAGTCAGCACATGCCAACACATCCTGATGAGCCTTGTGCGGGAAAAATGCTGGCTTAGGCTTGCTGGAGCCTGTAGTTTCGAGGGTAATCTCTTCCGGGCCCATGTCAGTTGCGTAGCTCTGACTTGCAATACCGCAAAGAACAAACGCTCCTGCAGCAGCAGTGATAAGTAACTTTTTAATCATAATTTCTTCCCCTTTCAGAATGTTGACTCGCAATTGTTAAGGAGTTTAACAGCACCAATTTTTTCTACTTATACAGCGTTCACCTGAACTTGTCAAACAGCTTAAGTAGCTGGAAGCATTACCTGAAAGCACCACAGTGTCGTATTGTTGTTAGTTTGAACCGTAGCTATGAAGTCCTGAAAGAAGAAAATTGACACCATAATATGTAAAGATAACAGAGATAAAACCAAATACTGCAAGCCAGGCTATCCTTGTCCCACCCCAGCCACGAGTATAACGAGCATGAAGAGTGATAGCATAGAGAAACCAGGTTATAAGTGACCAGGTTTCTTTCGGATCCCAACTCCAGTATGTACCCCATGCGGAGTTAGCCCAGATAGCTCCTGTAATAATTCCTGCACTCAGCCAGATAAAACCAAAGACCATAGTCTTGTGAATGATATCATCAATCACCTTAAGAGAGGGAAGGGTGTTTAAGAGTGAGCCGTTACCGGTCTCCTGAGGGAAACGATTTTTTAAAAGGTACATAATCCCGAGACCTGCTGCCACAGCAAACGCTGCATAGCCTATAAAGCAGGTTACAACGTGAGCAATCAGCCAGTTGGACTGGAGGGCCGGAACCAGTGGAGTAATAGCTTTATTGATGTCCGTTGAAAATGAAGCGTAGGCCATTGCCAGAAAAGCAAAAGGGAGTGCAAAGGTACCAATAACCCGAGTCTTGAATTTCCATTCAATTGCAAGATAAAGCACGACAATTGTCCAGGCAAAAAAGACCACTGACTCATACATGTTGGTAAGAGGCGCATGGCCTATACCCATCTGGTATGATTCTACCCAGCGCAAGGCAAGGCCTGCTGTCTGGATAAGCAGGGCCAGTGCTGTGAAAACAGTGGCAGCTATTCCGAGTTTCTCTGTTTTGAAAACAAATATGCCAACGTAGAGCAAGGTAGAGAAGAGGTACGTAAAAGTAGTGATACCAAGTAATTGTGAACTATCCATTCGCGAGACTCCGTATTTTTCTGTGGTCAGGGAACGCTGCAAAAAAAACAATTGGGTAATGTGTGCAAGGGCTTGATGTCAGTTTAACCGGACCGGTTGTTTATTGTAACGTCTCAGTAATTTCACCGGTGAATTCCGAGAAAAACTTCTCAAAACCAATTTTATTTTTATTTGTAGAGCCTGCAATAAGCAGACTGCCTTTCTTGCCGTCGGGATTCAGAACGAGCCATACTCTTCTATGCGACATGAAAAAGGCGAAATAGAGACCAGTCATCATCATGAAGCAGCCCAGATATACCAGCCAGACACCTGGGTCTTTGGCTACCTGCAGGCCAGTGGCATACATCTGTTTTACACTGAAATTATAGCCTGTACCGTTATCGGCACTGGCAGATTCAGTCTGAGCTTCAAGCCAGAACGTTGCCGGGGCATTATCCCCGGCTTTGAACCATACCTTCATCCGGACGACCCGATCCCGCAAAGCTTCTGCATTGACGACGCCCAGGAGAATATCTTTCTCAGCCCATTTAACCTGCTGTTGAAATGGCGCTACAAAGGCTTTTTCTGCCCCTGTTGCCGGATCTTTCAAGGTGATTATGAAATCACGATACCCCTCGTAGCTCGCTTGATACAGGGTGATTCCTTTGTACTTGAGTGGTGAGTTGACTTCAATATCTTTAACCAGCACTTCCTTGTCGTCTTCTAAGACGGTAAGGCGTGAGGTATATTCTTTGACCATACCGTTGTCGTAAAATTCAATGTCGAAGTGGTCACATCGTACTTCGAAGCCGAGATCAATCGGAGCCTGGGTCTCGGAACTGTAAACTTTTGCCGTCTGTTTGGTCTCAGGTATCATGACACTACCTTTAAAACCGAGAAAGTGACCAACAATTGCACCTGCAAAAATAATGAGGATCGAAGCATGAACAATATAGACTCCAGTTCGAGTCCACCCGCCTTTCTGCCCGGCAATGATTAAGCCTTGCCCTGATTCATTTTTCTGCGTCTTCCAGCCATCTTTTTGTAAGTAAGATTCCAGTTGTCCTGAATTGGCACTGTTTAAACCATCAAGAGTATGGGTAAATGGCATTTTTTCGATTCTGGCTACAGACAGCAGGGACTGATCTGCAACAATCTGCTTCCAGACTGCAGGAAAACGATCAATACTACAGACTATCAGATTGGCGCTCAGTAGTCCGAGCAACGTGAGAAACCACCAGGAGCCATACATGTCAGGAATATCAAGAATACGGAAAAAATTTGCCATTCCTTCACCATATCTTTTCACATAAAAACTGTATGACTCATGCTGAGGAATAATAGTTCCGATAATGGAGGTCAGGGCGAGGGTACAGAGAGTAAAAAGTGCCAACTTGACCGAGGCGAAAAAATTCCAGATCTGTTTATTATCTTTCATGCACTACCTGTTTTTAGGAATAATTGTTAAGTATAGCTGAGGTAGCTACCATGCGGGGATGTGGAAAGCAACCAAAAAGCATGGACCGATCATAAGCTTTTCCTGTTTTAAAGCGATATGAAATAGCCTGCTTATTATATATGCAAGAGTGATTTAGTCAACCAGACACTCGGTAGTTATACGTATATCATTCGTATGCAATGGCACTTGATGCTGTCTTGTATTACCTCATCCGTCTCTCATTTATCAGGAAGGTTTCATGAAGTATATTCGGTTGGCAACGACTGAGGATTTTAAAACCAGAAAAGTAAAATCCTATGCAGTAATGGGTAAAAAAATAGCCATAATACGGCGCCAGAACGGTACATTCTATGCGATTGAGGTGTCATGTAAGCATCAGGGGGCTGATCTCACAAAGGGGGTGATTACGAATAACATAGCAACGTGTCCTCTTCATCATTGGCAATATGATCTTGAAACAGGGAGATGCCTTAATCACGAATCTCTGCCGCTCAGGAAACATGATCTTCGATTTGAAGGAGAAAATATTCTCGTTTCGCTGATTCCGATTGAAGAAGAGTGATATGTGACGAAAGTCCTATGTTGAGTGGTGTATACTATATTCCCGAGCCAACTAATGAATAATGGTGATTACGTTTTTCAGTGGGTAAAGCAAGAAATGTCGTGATGACAGCCTGCATATCTTCCAGATCTTTATCAAGATATCCTGAGATATTGAGATAATTATTAGAGTGATCGCAAGTAAAAAAGGAATGCATGGGGTGTATATTATTGAGCAGTAGCTCAAGTTCTAGAACGGTGCCTTCCGGGGTTTGCTCCATGAAGCGACCCTGATCTATTTCTTTTGAAAGAGGACATGGTGGACCGCCATACAGTGAAGATGAGTAGATGTGTAGTCTCCTGATTCTGATGAATTCAGGTTCTATTTTGTTGAGCAGTCGGGCCGTGTTAATGGCGTGGTTACGCCAATGGGACGAGCCGCCAATCCCAAGCAACACATAGACAGAAATCTCAATGCCCGCGTCCTTGAGCCAGGAAGAGGCAGTGCAGACTATTTTGCTGTTCTGCCCTTTACGCTGGAATTTGAGGATATCGTCATCGCCTGATTCAAGGCCTATGTGGATGCGGGAAAGCCCTGCATCTGCAATTTTTTGAATATTTGCAGCACCGAGCTTGTATAACGTAGAAAAGCGGGCATAGCTTGTAATTCTGGTAAGGTTGAGCCTCTCTCTGGCAGCTTCCAGAACATGATGAAATATATCGATGCCAGCGTTCAAAGGATCAGCATCACCGATGAACAAATGTTCTATATCAGGTCTCCTGGTGTGTAATGTGTCCAGGTCTGACAGGATTTCTGTCAGAGTACGAGTTGAGTAGTCTGGCTGGCCCAGATGGGGGTAAATTCCGCAGAAGAGACAACGATTCCAGTTACATCCGCGTGTAACTCGAAGGAGTCCGCTACGCCATTCACTCGGTGGACGTATAGTTGGGCTTTCATAGCTCATAGCCTTGAAGATCTCCGGTAATTGAAGTGGGAGAAAACATAGAAATACACGTTTTTACGCATGCGTTTATATTTCTGAAGAGGTGCGTGCAATCTCCGTCTTATATGATATCATCATTTTATGATTGCTACCGCAACTGTGCCTGTAACGTTGCAGTGCAAGGAGTGAGCTGTGAGGCGTAAACTGCATGCATCACAGCCAGGACTATGTAGCCGTATTTGCGCCAGGTATAGTGGTCGAAACCCATTGCATTGTATATACCTTGCACTTAATCCCTCACCATTCTTGCTGAAAAATCGGGGTAATCAGATTGTTTTTTTCCCGGCACCCATGGTATTATACCGAACAGTTTTCGTTGAAACCAATGAGAAATGGCATTTGGTCCCAAATACCTAATCCATGCAGATTTGGCAGGGCTGCTGCAGAGCGGGGATATGCCTGTGATGTTTATTCATAGTGTATCCCAGAAAATATCTTGCTTTCACTATCGAAAGAATGTAGAAAGGAAAGTTCTGGATATTGATTTGTCACACACATTTTCTCGTTCTTCTCCTGTATTAGTGTGATTTGGGAGAAGGATAGCATATAAGGAGAGTTTACGATGGCTAAGGTATGTGAAATCTGCGGAAAAGGTCCTGTTACGGGAAATAACGTTTCTCACGCGCACAATAAAACCAGACGTCGCTGGCTGCCGAACCTCAAGCGTGTTCGCATGGTTACCGGTAGTGGCGGAGTAAAGCGTGCACGAGTTTGTACTCGCTGTATTCGTTCGGGTTCTGTTGTAAAACCTGCGTAATTCGGGATTTAAGTGGTAATTTAAAGGCGAGTGGATTTATTCCAGCTCGCCTTTTTCAGTTTGAGGAAAGATATGAGTGAAGAACAAATTAGATTTCTCAGCTACGAACAAGCAGTTCAGGTAGTAGGTGCAATACAGGAAGAAGAAGATATCGATCAGCCTGACAGGCGCATCCTCACTGTATACAGTCATGATGATAAGGAACTCTGTTGGTTTGATTTTGCAGATACGCTGGAAGCTGTCGGCTCAGTTGCCAAGGGCGATATGAAAGAGGCAGTTCAGAATTATATTCTGCATCATATCCCGGATTGGGTGCTTGAAGATTGATAGTGGGTTTTTCCAGCTTTTACATCAAAGGCCGCAAGGAGTTTGTATAAAACTTCTGCGGCCTTTTTTATTTGCCGGTATGAGTGCAGCCATGCATTACGAATGGGAGTCGATCCAGTTCGTGAGAGATTCCGGGTACAGTGTGCAGGATTCCAGAGGGATGAATGCATCCCTTTTTCGTATTTCTGTGCCGCGATGGATAACGGATACCGGTCTATCTGATGAAACGACCACGATTATAGTATCCTGCCGGATTGCCGTGAAACGTAAGGCTGAATTATAACGCGCCCCCCTTGCTCTGTCTTCGCCTGCGATGCTGATGCCATCAAGAAGGCAGGCGAATCCATGGAGCTGCATATCATGTCGTATATGCAACGCACCATCTGTTTTTGATAACCCTGCAGCAAGGGCCATACGTTCAGGTTGCTGCAGGTTTATCGGAGGATCGAGAACCTGGCCTGCAATAGGCTTGTACTCTTTTTCCAGATCGATAACTAAAGTGCAGCCGAAGCCGTTGGTTTCGGCATTATGTACGAGTCCGGCCACGATCTGAAAAAGATTGTTGCGTGTTGATGTGTCAAGATCGTAATCAAGCAGGATTTCTTCAACCTCGAAAAGCTTTGCTCGGTGGGTGGATGAACTGAAACTGCCGTCTTCAAAACTGCAGACAAGCTCATCATTGAGATGAAGAAAACCGAGCTTACCCTGAAAGTCAGCAATAAGGCAGAACTCAGGAAGGTTTCTGTCACATACGCCAAGTATACGCGAGCCATTGGATACGAGTTTGTGATGTGTGTTTTCTACTGACAGCAACAGTTTGCGGACATGTTTGTGATGATAGAGTTGAGGCTGCTGGTCTGCGCGGAAACGTGCTATAAAATTGAGCTGATTGAGAAGTCTCGGTTCCACGAAAATCAGATCTCCGTGCGGAACAGCACCTTCTTCAGGAGTTTTCGAGATGCCGAGTATCGATTCCAGTATAGGGTAAATCTGGATGTGTGAGTCGATGCCGAGGCTGAGGTTGACGCAATCAACGATATAGTCGTGTACAGCATGACTTGTGTATTCTCGCAGGAAACTACCTGAAATTCCTGTGTAGAGATTGCTTTCATTAGCTATATCGTGAGAAAATCTGAGTACGGCATGTTCCAGCCATCGTTCGGTCGGACCAACAGCGCACATGTCGGGATGGTGTTCGGTAAACCACATCTGGTAGTAAACTGCCCCTGATCTGCCGCCATAACTGATAAGCCCGTCAAGCTGCAGATTCTCAACCGGATCGATATGGTTAAACAGCTTACGGTCATAGCGACGATAGGATTCACCGCGCCATTGGGAGCTATCAAGATAGATGGCCTGTAATTTCGGTTGGTAATCGCGAAGAAGATTCTGGGGGTCGCAAATTTGCAGCGGTTCATTCTCGTTCAGGCAGTAGATAACAGCACTTCGGCTTGTACCGGAAAAGCGAGAGAGTCCTTCACGTAATCCAGCAAGGGTATCACTGATGCAACGGCCAAGAAACGCTGAGTTGTGGTGTGTCGTCATGAAAAAATCTGCCCAACAGGTTAAAGGGGATGCTTATCATCAATATCTCTTTTATAATCTGATATTGCAATATGATAACATATCAACATAAATTTGCTGGTAAAATCTGAGGAGTTATCAGGTCTAATACAGGCAAGGCAGTTGCGGGAGTAAAAACGCGCAACCATAAGATAGATCATAGGTCGCGCGTGAATACTATTGAACTTCGTTCACTATTTTTCAAAAATCATTTTTCACGAGAAAAATGTCTGGCTTATTGTGATGTGTTGCCTTTTAAAACAGAGTACCTAGAGGATTACCGACGATTATATCTGTCACGGTAGTCACGTCTATCATATCTGTCATATCGGTCGTGACGGTCATGTGGTTTTTCATACCAACAGGTTTTTGAAACAACGCGCTTGCTTCTGCCATAATGCTCTTTGATTTTCACCGTCTCACGACAGACTTTATTCCGTTCACGGTATTGCTGGTGTGAGCTAAAAGGTTTTCCACGGTAGACTGGAGGTGATTGGTAGTGATTGTTTATCGGCCGATGATATCTGTTATCGTAGTGTACAATTCTTCCATTGTGATCTTTCTCGTTGCCGATGACATAACCTACTAAACCACCTACAGCTGACCCGACCAGTGTTGACTCAGTATCCCTCCCGATAGCCTGCCCGATAAGTGCACCACTGCCAGCCCCTATTATTATACCATTAACGCCGTTGTGCTGTGCCTGCGCTATTGATATTGATATGGAACTGATCAGTACTGTTAAAACTGCAATCTGAAAACGTTTCATGGTTATTTCTCCTTATGTGAGTAGTTCGCCTGTGATTGGTTGCTCATGTAGTTTTTATAATCTTCGGTTGGTGACAAAAGTAGAGGACATCAGGCGAAATAGGGTGCTTGCGGGGACGACATGGGGTAGATATCGGGTGTGATGTTTCACAAAATATTATGTGTTAACAGCTTGTTGAATTGCGATGTTACGATGATGCTTGAGATTGCAGCAGAATTTGCAAAAGAGAATATATCGATTAAAAACAGGATGAATAACAATACAAAAATATCGATTCTTGTGAGTAGTTGCCTTTTAGGAGAGCCTGTTCGGTATAATGGCACGGCGATATCTGTTGATGGGGACAGGATGCGATGGTTGCAACTGCAATGTGATATAGTGTCGGTATGCCCTGAGATGTTAGCTGGTCTCGGTGTTCCGAGGTTGCCAGTCGAGATAGCAGGGGGCGATGGAGGAGATGTTCTTGCCGGATTTGCCAGTGTGGTTGG
>JBFHGS010000039.1:0-26647 GCA_041582995.1 Desulfopila sp.
CTTGAGGCATTACGAGGTCTGGACTTTTTCACGAAGCTGTCGTCGTTGCTCCCAGAGGCAGTTTGTGATGATGGCATCACGGTTTTTCTGATTGATATCGTCGAAATGTAAGGCTATATGCCAGCGGCCACCACGCAATCTGCGGGTTCGTACAACATGGCCGATGCACATAATTTTCTTTTCCGGATGAGTAAGGTTCAGTTCAATGAAAAGATTATGCTTGTTATGGGCTTCTTCCGGGAAAATACCGAGAACACCTGAACCGGAGAGATCCAGGCTCTGGCCGGTAAATGACCAGTTACGTTCTCCATCAGTATTTGATCCTGTTTCGTAACTGAGTTTGACGACAGTCTGAAAGTTAACCCTGAAATATTCGCGCAGGCTGGCCGGGTCGATAGTGGTGGTGGCTGTAAGTTCAATTGATCTGTCGCTGGTAACGTCTGTAATTCTTGCCGTAAGAGCAATAGATTCACCGTTCTCGTCATGGAGAGAAATAACACATTTTCTTTTTACATCAAGGGCAGGCGGAATCTTTCCCGGCGGAAAAACAACAAAAAAATTGGGGGCAATGGATTCCTTGTAGATGCAATCAAGATGAACTTCCTGACCCGCGGTTGTATGGAGTTTAATTTTGGCGCTCTGGCTGTCTTTGATTGATTTTACCAGATTGTTTAATGAAGAATCGGACATGAGGCGTATAAAAAATTAGAGATTGCTGGAGTTTTTTACCTGAACTTTCAAGCGTAGAAGTCTTCGCTGAATAATCAGGCAGCAGCCGATGATCCTGTCCCTGTCTTCTGAAGAAATATCGTTAAAATGGTAGGCAACTTCGTAATGGTTATCATCTATCTGCTGTGTTCGCACAGGATATGCCAGTAATGAAATGATCTCCGGTTCGTTGGTAGGCAAAGCAATATCGAGGCGTACCTGTTTTTCCGCAGGAGGTTTTTCAGGGAATATTGCAAGTATGCCACTGCCGCTAATATCAACAGTCTTGCCTTTCAATTTCCAAGGTTCACCTGCACTATCGTAAAATTCCGGTTGAAACGAACTGCTGATAACACTGGTTGTGGCATCAACCCGGAAAAATTCTCGCATCTGCTCATAACTGATAGACTTTACCAGTACCATTTTCAATATCTGCTCGTTGATTATGCTTTTGATCTTCGCCTCAACAGAGAAGTTCGGTCCGCCCATATCAACGTTTATGAGTGCGGTGCCTGTTGGATCAATGGCATCAGTTGGTAAGACTCCAGGTTTGAATAACAGATTAAATTCCGGAGATGCTGTTTTTTCAAATACGCAATTTGCCCGATAACGTTCATTTTTATGGGTAATAGGAAGGAAAATACGTACCGGTTTTGAATCAGGGATAGATTCCAATGTTTCTATATCAGACGTCATAGGATAATAATTCGCGTAATTAAAAGTTGGTAATGAAAATCGCTGTATACTGCGGAACGATAGAACTCTCAAGTATCTTACCGGTAAATAGTATCATCTAATCACTTACGAGGCAATAGCCCTTTATAACAACATTCTGATATCACAAGTGAGTTTTATTCTGGTGATACGTTGGAAGTGTTTGCTACAAGGTCGCGTAAGAAAAATGCTGATACTCTTTTAGTGTATCACGTCGTCGTATTGACACTTTTCAGCGATGCAGAAATAGAATACAGGAGAATTCAGGGTAGGAGATCTGCTACGTTGAAGAGGTTAAGGCATACTGTCGTTCAGGGAGGGCTTGTTTTAAAAAGTACCTTTAAAATAGTTTGTGCGGCTATTTTGTTCGCCGAGACGATAGCCTTTTAGAGCAGTATGGCCTGTTTTAAATTTATGTATCTCATTGGCGAGTAGTGATTTGATAGCTTCGACCTGTATGGTGACTGTTTTATTTCTGGCGCGAACTTTTTGTAGTAAATTCATGCGAATCATCAGCAGGTCATTAATAGTTCCTACAGACGAATCTATCTCATCTCTTACGGATTCAAGTTGTTCATCATGTTTCTGGATCAGATTCTGTAATGTATTGAAGTTTTGATTTCTGGCATGCAACTGGGTGTCTGATCCGGCTTCCGGGGATTGACTTAGTTTTTCCAGGGTATCAAGCATGAGTGCATAGAGTCTGTTTGATTCAGTAAGCAATGCTATAATTTCACTGGTATGAGCTGAAGTCTGTTCTGTCATTGTCATTGTAGTGTCCCCAGAAGGTGTGTGGCTACCTGTTACTATTAACCTGCGGCAACGAGAGACCTATACGTCCCATTGCCTGAAGCCGGTGCTGAAGAAGAATCATTATGCGAAATTGAATCAGCGACCTTTTCCTGCTTGTTTATTTCAACTGCCTGGCCCCATGTATCCCTGAGATCTAGCAGCAGTGTTTCAACGACTTTAAGGTGTTTGCCGCTTGTCTCAGATCTTGCTGAATTCAGTTCACGGATCATAAACTGGTAGAGTCCATCAAGGTCGGCGGCGATATCTCCACCGATGTTATGGTCAAGAGTATTCGAAAACTCAACAATTATTGCCATGCATTTGCTGATGCCGGTAAGCTTCTCAGCAGCGGCATTATTTTCGTTTGCAACGATTGCTCTGCGAACGAAACGAATTGCTCCATCGTACAGCATGAGCATAATCTGTTCCGGAGAGGCTGTTGAAATTTGATTCTGCTGATATTGGTTGGCATATGTATTCATCACGAGTCCTTGCTGAGGTAACCTATTTGCTGGGTAAGGAAATCACCTTGCGCGTTCAGGCTGCTTACCAGTTGCTCCATGGCTGTAAATTGAGCCCTGAGAGTAGCTTCTCTTTTGGTCATTCTTGATTCGTAGACACTGATCTGTGAATCTAAAGATTTAACTGAAGAACTGTATGCAGTCTTCTGGGTTGCATAGACTCCACCTGAACTACTTGTGAGATTCAGAAGTAAAGAATTGAATTTCTTCATCACGCCTTCAACTTCACCTTCACCAGAGAGCAGTGATACCATGTCATCGAACTTGCCAGACAGTGCTGTGTCAAGTTTAGTATTATCCTGCCTGAGAGTACCATTTGTCTGGGTAGTTATTCCGATCTCGGAGAGAATGCTGAAAGCACCACTTGTTTTAATACTGTCAGTAAATACGGATTGAAGGGAGCGCTTTACGTTGTTGATGGTGGCGTCACCTCGAAGAACAGCCGATAGAATCTCCTCTTCATCTGAATCTGCGCTATTGGCAGCGTTGACAGTTGCACCACCACCAAATTCTTCGTAGCCTGAATTGATCCATTCCATTACAGCGTTATAGCTGGTTACAAAACTCGTAACCTTTTCTTTCAGCGCTTCAGTATCGGCAGAGACATTCATTGAAGCTGTTTTATAAACAGGCGGATCTGCCCAATCCCATGGGTCGACACCAGTTTCTTCTGTACCTGCGTAGGTCGTCTGGCTTACCGAACCAAGGTTCAGGGTCACGCCGCTGATTGCGCTGGTAATTGTATTTGTATCGCTGACAACTTTAATCCCATCTATAAAGGCGACTGCCTGCTGAGCGGATTTTGCAAGAGTGGTGTTAAAGGCAATTGGGTTGCTACTTGCATCTTCTAAGTTGGAAGTAACCGTAAACGATGTGTTCGCATCTTTTCCTGTAAACACCATGTGGTACGGATCAGTACTTCCACCGTCATTTATGAGGCTTACAGAAACACCCGTCTGGGCTGAAACTGCATTGATACTTTCGGCAAGTGTTACCAGAGAATTATTGCTGTCTCCAACTGAAATCTCCACACCATTCACAGTAATTGAACCTGTTCCGAGGATGGAATCTGTATTGGAGGAAAATCCATCACTGACACTCTTCTGCACTTGTGCAAGCTGACTAACTGCTATGTCATAACTGCCAAGTGCAGCGTTGCTGGTGCTGGCTGTAAATGCATCATCGTTGGAGAGTGAAACTTTTGTTGTCCGAACCTGGCTGGTCAAGGTCAGATCGCTTACTGCACTTTTCAGATCATCAAGCTTGGACTTGAACTGAGAAAATGCTTTCAGCCTTTCAGAAGCGCTCGTTTTTCTGGCTTCGAGCCGGTCTATCGGAGCACGCTCCAAGTCCATAATCTGGGTGACAATGGAGTCTGTGTCCAGGCCGGTTGCAAGACCACTGAAAGTAATTGACATGACTTTACCTCTTTTAACTGCAGTTGCGCTGGGGTATGTCTACGCTTCGGTATTCACCAGATTGCCGCGAAGCTCTTCAATCGTCATTTTCAATTCAAGTAATTCTTCAGCAGGGATCTGGCGGATAACTTCTTCTGTTTCGTTATCGAAAATTTGTACTATTAACTCGTTGGTGTCTTTAAACTGTTCAAATCGCACACTGTATAAACCATCCTGAGTGATTGATTTAATTGAGGCGAGAAGTTCCTCGGGTTGCACTTTAGATTCTTTGGCTGAAACCTGTGGCTCGTCTGCCTTTTCTTCTTTGGTTTTCCGTTGGCTGTCAACTTCTTCAGCCGGGGTGGTTTTAGGAACAAGACTGCTTCCAAGGCTGCTTATTGTATCGACATTCATCACTAACTCCTTAACAGAAAAATCCAAGTCACTTCAGGGAACCGGTTACCCGGTTGCCCTGAAGTGGTTTTGGATCATTATCCAAGCAGCGACAGTGCGAGCTGTGGAGCCTGGTTAGCCTGGGCGAGGATGGATACACCAGCCTGCTGCAGGATGTTGTTCTTCGTCATTGCTGAAGTTTCCTGCGCAATGTCCGCATCCAGAATTCGGCTTCGGGCTGCGGAGAGGTTTTCCGATACGTTGGAAAGGTTAGAGATTGTTGATTCAAACCGGTTCTGAACAGCACCGAGTTCACCACGAATATTATCGATCTGGGTGAGTGCGCCGTCGACTGCTTTGATAGCGCTTGCTGAACCTTCTACGGTTGTAATATCAACGTTGTCGATTGAACTTAGGGTACTTACGTTTGCACCATCTGCGGCAGTACTAAAGAGTGAGCCGGTAGACGCTGCAATATCACTGGTAACGTTAAAGCCTGAAGAACCGGAGAAGCTGATTTCACCACCAACAGTTGACGAATCAAGCTTAGACGCAGCGGTAGTACTATCAGTAAGGGTAACAGCAGAACCCTCGCTACCAGTCATGGTCATTACAGAGTCCGAAGTACCGGTGGCACTGTGAGCAAAATCACTCAACTTAATATCATTACCACTGGACTGTTCCAGAGTGATGCTGGTCTTATCGGCGCTTAAAGTTGCAGTAATACCAGTATTACCAGATTGTTCATTCAGAGCACTGGCGAGATTTGTCAGGTCATCTGAAAGGACAGTGGCATTAATGGATACTGCTGTAGTGTTTGTTCCCTGAAGGTCAAAAGAAACACTACCGTTTGCTGTTAAGCCTCCAATTGATGCGGTCGTTTTGGCAGTGGCAGTAACACCGGTATCAGCTTGAATTGCATTAATTTTACCAGCAATTACAGAGGCTGAGTCGCCATCGGCCACAGATGCCGTTTGTGAACCCTCTTTACCTACGACAGTAAGAGTCTGCGCCAAAACGTCATTAGCAGAACTTCCCGTTGCTGCTGATGTTGCACCTTCTATACTGTAGTTAGTAGTGGCGTTGTTCGTGGTCAGAGCGTTGTTACCGAGATTTGCAGCCTGAGCTGAGCTAATCCCGAAGGAGATAGTCTGGTCAGCGTTTGCACCTACCTGAAACTGTGCAGACGTGAGACTACCATCAAGAAGTTTTTTACCGTTGAATTCTGTTGTTTCAGCAATTCTGGTCATTTCCTGCTTCAGCTGATTTACCTCAGCCTGGAGAGATGAACGGTCAGAAGCGCTGTTGGTATCGTTAGCTGACTGAACCGCCAGTTCACGCATACGCTGCAGAATGTTTGTCGTTTCCTGAAGTGCACCCTCTGCCGTTTGGGCAAGAGAAATACCATCGTTTGCATTACGGGCTGCCTGATTCAAACCGCGGATCTGCGAGGTCATACGATCTGAAATGGCCAGTCCAGCTGCATCATCCTTTGCCGAGTTAATACGGAGACCGGATGAAAGGCGCTGCATTGATTTAGACAGCGCAGACTGAGAATTACCCAAGTTACGTTGGGCGTTGAGAGACATTACATTTGTGTTAATAGAAAGTCCCATGATATTCCTCCTTGAATATGTGGTATGGGGTACTGCTTAGTAAGGCATCCTTGCCATGTTTATTCATGCTGCATTTTACTGATTGAGTTTTCTCCGGGCCACCTCCTTGCTCAGATTTTACTTTTAGTCTTCTTTGTTATCGGTGGTCTGAGAGCAAGAGTTTAGGAAAAAAATAAAAAAAAGAGAGGACGTAGGTTGAGTTGATAGTAACATGCCGGATATAAAGGATTTTATTAACGAAAATATTCTTTGTACGAATCTTCTTTCTGACGAAACACGAGATTGCCACCATTTCCCTGGAACACCAGGCAATCCCCCGGGGTGTTACGGTTAATCACACTCACGCCCTGCGAAATAACAGATCCGTCCCGTACACCCGAATCACCAATTATAGCAGAGTTTGGATACATAATTACACCGTTGCCGATGACAGGTGCTACTCCGTGATTTTTCCCAACAGTTGAATTCTGGTAAAGAACCAGATAATTACCGTAGGTTGCTTTAGCCAGGACGATGCCGACGGTATGGCCGATAAAAAAAATATCCGGCATTTCAATCTCATAAAAGCAGTCGATACCATTTAGAGCCTTGTTCAGAAAGAATAATTTTACAGATAGGCGGTTGGTACCTTCTTTACGCCAGAGCGTATTAGAAAGAAAATAGAGAAAAATCGAATATTGAGTTGAGTGAAGATAGTCAAATTCGCCAGGTCGCCACATTCGAACTTCATTAATACAGGTCTCGAGTCGATGAAGTGCTTCATCAAGGCAAGAGTCGAGAATCTGTTTTGCATCTTCCTGTCCGTCTGGGAAGAAGTGTTGAAGTTGGTGTGCTACATAATTTGAGAGATTCTCTCTACTTGAGTTTATCAGATTCATCATCAGCTATTCTCCCGAATGATAGCTGTTATTCTTTTAAGTACTGACATTGGTTGCCAGTTGAATGTTTCCTGCATTCTTCTGATACTGATTTTGGGCGGGGATGGTGATGTGTCCTGATTCAAGGCAATAATTTTGCAGCCGCTTTCCTGCGATAGACAAGAAAAGAGAGCTTCGTTGGTGATATTCTCACCACCGGCAACATTGTAGATGCATTCAGATCCATACATGGCAATGGAAATCAGGGCATCGAGTACATCCTGAAGATTGATGTAATCCCGGGCAAATGATAGCGAAGAGTCAACCTCAAGAGTGCGTGGCTTATTCTGTATGAGCTGTTGTAGTAAGCCTGGCAGAAATCCCTCACTGTCGGTGTGATCATTATAAACACAGGATAGCCTTGCAACCCGAGCTCTGCCTTTACCTGTCAGGGAACATAAAGATTCACCGAGTGCCTTGGATAGATCATAGATATGTCTGGGATTGAGAGGGTTCAATTGCAGGGAACTCTCTTCTGTGGCGATATCCCCCGAAAAGCTATCATAAAGTCGAGTAGAAGAAAGATAAACAAGCGATTCGAAACTGTCTTTTTCCAGGATTTTGCTCAGTAGTGAGACATGTGCTTCGATAGTGTCAAAAGGGCGACTGATGTAATCTGCTGTTAACCCTGCACAATAAAACACATGACCTGTAAGTTTCAGATCGGCTGGGGGCGTGTTACGGTCAGGAACATTACACTCCCAGCCACTGGTAATAAGCCTGGTCCTGAGGTGACGGCCTATAAATCCATCTCCCCCTATAATAACAGCTTTAGGTCTATTCATGATCTCTTTATTTTTCAGCGGCTCAGATACCATCGGTCGGGTGGTGAATAGCCGGATCTTTATGCAGGAGCAGCTTAGGGCTGACATTCTTCACTATTTTGAACTGAGGGCGGGAGAAAAACTCAGCATCCTGAACTGCAACCATATTAAAGCCATGAGGTGGACCTTCTAGATACACTGTATCTGCCGGAATTAACTCAATGGGTTTATTCTTCATTTCATAATGAGTATTGAAGTCTCGTATTGCAAAAAGACTGTAACCTGACTGAGTGAGTAGCTTGCAGATTTGTGTGTTTTCCAGTCCATCAGACCAGTCAACATAGTCTCTGTGCACTTCGAAGACTATATGTGGCTTGCATTTTGAAATTGTTTTTGACGCCCCCTGCAGGGTACCTAGCTCTGCACCTTCGATATCGAGTTGAATGAGAGACACATCAGAGTCATATTGACTAATATAATCATCTATAGAAATTGTCTCGAAACCATCTTCATCAGGTTCAGCTCGTACGGCATTTGCAAATGAGTCGAATCCGTCAAGCTTCAGTCGTACACTGCTTTTGGACCATAACCCAACAGTATTAATTCTGTAGTTTGTGAGGTCGTTGAGTGTAAAATTTCCTTTCAGCATTTCGGCCTGGTCGATATTTGGTTCGAAACAATGGATAACTCCTCCGGCGTTACTGATATTTTTAGCCACGAGGATTGCCTGGTCTCCAAAATATGCACCACCAACGATAACGTCACCTCGGCTTTCTGATGATAATTCAAGTAGAAGTTTAGTTGTCTGTGGTTCCCACACGTGTGAAGGTCGCTCTTCTGAGGCCATCATGAAGTCGCGGGCTATTTTCGTTCGAAAGAGGAAGCGAAAGCGACTACCATCAATGAGGGTTTTTTCATAAATGTCTTTCTCATCATGCAATGCATCTACAATAGGCCCGGTAATGAGATCCCTTACTGAACCCACAACTGTTAGTTCTGATTCAGCGCTTATCAGGAAGTTGATGAGCTGTTTTCGAAGTGAAGGGTTGCGGCCTAGCATATACATAGCCTTTTGAAGGCTTTTTCCATCAATATCCCGTGGGTCGTTAGCCATATATCCACCTTATTAATTTTGAATGAAAAGTAGCGGGGAAAATGCAGTGAGAGGGTTGCATTTATGTTCTCTTTAAAATATCTCGAGTTGTGGAACTGCTGTTACAAATTTTCCACCCCATTGGCGGATGTATCCTAGTTGTTCTTTGATTTCTGCGAGTAGATTCCATGGTAAAATTACTATCCGGTCCGGTTGGTTCTTCTTGAGATATTCTTCATTTACAATCGGAATGCGACTGCCGGGCATGAATTTTCCCTGTTTTGCAGGATTGCGGTCAACTACGTAGCTGATAAGGTCAGATCTCACGCCTGCGAAATTAAGTAGCGTATTACCCTTGGCTGCAGCACCATATGCTGCAACAGAAAGACCTTCTTGTCTGGCCTTGATAAGAAACATAATAAAGTCATTTTTTATATGTTCGGCTTTGACTTGAAAATCTGTATAGAACTGAGATGTTGTTATACCGGAGCTATGTTCTTCCTGTAGTAAGTTATCTACTTTTTGGGTGCATTCTCTGGCCGTTGTATCTTTTCGCTGAGCATAGACTCTCAGGCTCCCCCCATGAGTTTCCAGTTTCTCAACATCAAAGATGTTTAATCCGTTATTTGAAAATATTTTTGTGATCGCATGAAATGATAAATATGAATAATGTTCATGGTAAATTGTATCAAATTGGGCTTTTTTCACTAACTGGAGTAAGTGCGGGAATTCAAATGTAGCGACGCCTTCAGGCTTTAGCAGTGTGTTGAAACCTTTTACAAAATCATTGATGTCAGGAGTGTGCGCCAAAACATTGTTAGCTGCAATCAGATCAGCGGCCTGTCCTTTGTCAATGAGCTTATTAGCGAGCTGCTCACCAAAAAAATCCTGAATAATTGTCAAACCCTTTTGTATTGCGGCAGTTGCTGTACTTTTTGTTGGTTCTACGCCCAGACAGGGAATACCGGCCTGTTGAAAATATTGGAGAAGATATCCGTCATTTGCAGCAATTTCTATGACATGACTGTGCTGGGCAATGGAGAATCGCTCTATCATGTCATGCACATAGTGTTCTGCATGTTCAAGCCAGCTTGTAGAGAAAGAGCTGAAGTAGGCATAATCATCTGAAAAAAGATCATCTGGCCTGCTAAAGTCTTCGGTCTGTACGAGCCAGCAGGATTCGCACACCATGACTTTCAGTGGAAGCCACAGTTCAGGTAAATGGAGACTGTCATGGGTGAGGTAATTGTTGGATGGGGGAGCAGAACCGAGGTCAATAAACGATAATTGTAGTTGGTTTCCGCAATGACGACAATTCACAGGATCACTCCTTTAAAACTTTTATCGATGTGTGGATGGGTCATATCCTTATCCGACATATCTGTTATTGGAACCGGCCAGTTGATTGCCAGAAATGGATCATGAGGATTTAATCCTCTTTCTGCTTCTCGATTATAGGCTGCAGAATGGCAATAAAGCATTTCAACGTTGTCCGTAAGAGTTTGAAAGCCGTGCGCAAAACCCTCGGGTATCAATATTGAAATATTATTTTCTGCAGAGAGTAGTGTTCCATACCAATGAAGAAATGTTGGGGAGTCTCTTCGTATGTCTACAGCTACATCCCACACTTCGCCACGTAGGCAACTGATCATCTTCATTTCAGCGTGGGGAGGGGCCTGGAAGTGCAAACCACGAACTGCACCTCTATGCAGGGTGGATGTGTGATTTATCTGGGCCACCGGTTTGAGCCAGCCTGCGGCAGAAAGCTCTTCAGCACAAAACAGTCTTGTGAGAAAACCACGCGTGTCGGTAAGGCGCTGTCTTTCAATGATTTTCAGCCCACTGATTGAGGGCTGCGATACTATAAATCGATTCACGATGCCACCTCAAACTCAGTAATTTCTTTGAGGCAAAGCTCTCGTGGGTCCATCCCTGCAGAGTGATTTATGTACCAGTTAACAGTACGTTCAATGGTCTCTTGCAGGGACCATTTAGGAGTAACTCCCAAAACCGATCTGGCTTTGGATATTTCAAGTCCAAGCAATCCAGTTTCATGTGGGCCCTCACTTCCGTCACCCCAGACAACCTGCCCCTGTTTATACTGGTTCCGGGCAGACTCTACTACTTCACGAACTGTTGCAGCTTCATCAGTTTTAGGACCGAAATTATATGGCCCGGCCAAATGTGGTTTAGACCAGAGTTTTTCAGCAAGCATGAGGTAGCCAGATAAAGGTTCCAGAACGTGCTGCCATGGGCGTACTGCTTGGGGGCGTCGTATTTCGAGTGGGATTTTGGATTCCCATGCTCGTATCATGTCAGGAATAAGACGATCTTCAGACCAGTCTCCTCCACCAATAACATTGCCGGCTCGAGCTGTGGCAATGGCGATACCCGCATCAGCGAGAAAGGAGTCCCGGTAACTTGCGGCAATTATTTCGGAAGCCGCCTTACTGGCACTATAAGGATCATGTCCGCCCAGAGCATCGCTTTCGCGATATGGATAGGCCCACTGCTGATCTTTGTATACTTTATCGGTTGTTATCAACACCGCCACTCTGGTCGATTCAATTTCCCGCAGAGCTTCAAGCAGGTGTGCAGTGCCCATGACGTTCGTTGAGAAGGTTTCAAGTGGAAAACGATAACCGGGCCTGACAAGTGGTTGCGCGGCAAGATGAAAAACAACCTCTGGATCACTCTTTCGAACCAATCGGATCAGGACTTCTGAATCTCTGATATCGGCAAAATGGCTATCGATATGACCATCTATTTTAGCAAGATCAAAGAGGTTTGGGTGTGTCGCCGGCGGGAGCGAAATACCTGTAATGTCAGCGCCCATTCTGGCTAACCACAATGTTAGCCAACTGCCTTTGAAGCCGGAATGGCCAGTGATAAGGACCCGTTTACCTGACCAGAATGTTCTACCTGTGTTCATTACCATACCTTCCAGGGAGCTTTTCCTGACATCCAGAGGTTTTCAAGAATATTTTTTTCACGTAATGTGTCCATGGGTTGCCAGAATCCAAGATGTTGGTAAGCCATAAGTTGATCGTCTGCAGAGAGACTGGTCAGAGGTTCAAGTTCCCAGCTGGTGCGATCATCTGCAATTCGTTCAAGGCACTGCGGTGAAAGTACAAAAAAACCTCCGTTAATGAGACCGCCTTCCCCCCGTGGTTTTTCTGTAAATTCTTTTACGACCCCTCTATCAATGGTAAGTGCGCCATAGCGCCCCGGGGGCTGAACAGCTGTGACTGTCGCTAATTTGCCATGAGACTTATGAAAAGCGATGGTTGCTGAGATATCGACGTCGGCCACACCATCGCCGTACGTAAAACAGAATGCATCATCGTCTTGAATATATTCGGCAATTCTTCGTAATCTGCCGCCTGTCATAGTGTTTTCCCCCGTGTCTACCAGAGTGACTCTCCAGGGCTCGGCGTGGTGTTGATGTACTTCCATTTTGTTCTGGGTCATATCAAAGGTTACATCAGACATATGCAGGAAGTAGTTAGCGAAATACTCTTTGATGAGATACCCTTTATAGCCGCAGCAAATGACAAACTCATTTACATCATGGGCCGAATACATCTTCATGATATGCCAGAGAATAGGTTTGCCGCCTATTTCGATCATGGGTTTTGGTTTAAGGTGAGTTTCTTCGCTGATACGGGTTCCTAATCCCCCGGAAAGAATGACAGCTTTCATTTTTGCTCCTTACACCATTTGGCAAACATTTGTTTGTATGCATCTTCAACGTTGCGAGTAAAACCAGGTTCATCCATCAATGGGCTTTCCTCCATTTCCTTGCGCAGGTTAGTTCGAAGTTGCGTGAGTTTTGGCAGATTTGCTGCAAGCGTCGATGCAATTTCTATATATTCTTCTTCTGATCCGGCAACGAGTTCCTCATGACCTATACCATGAAGAACTGAATGACCAAGACAACCTACGCTGGGACGACTGGCCAGAGTAACAAAGGGAATTCCCATATAAAGTGTTTCAAAAAGTGTCGTCCCTGAATTATGTGGGAAACAATCAAAACCGATATCTATACTGCGCAAGATATCCCATGGTGGGCTGTTGCAACCGATTTCCAACCGCTCAGGATCAATACCGTGAGTGGCGAATTTTTGTGTCATCGTTTGTTGCATAAGAGGGTCTTTGAAACTTCCACTATTAATGATAAGGCGTGAGCCGGGAGTATTTTTCAGAATCTCGGCCCATACCCTGATTAGCCTGTAGTTAAGCCGTACGGCACGGCTCAGGCTACCGAATGTTATGTAGCCTTTTTCAAGAGCAGGAAGATTATTCACTTCTCCCATTCCCGGGGTTGGCCTATAAACGAGTGCTGGACGATTCATTTTCCATGGAGTTTCCGAAAACAAATTTTCACTCCCGTTTGGAACAGTGATTTTATCAGTTAAATAATAATCTATCGCCTTTAAACCAGTAGTATAACCGAAATCGAGCCAATGTAGAGATACCGGTGCAGGTTTACGGGCGAAGACTAAAAGTCTGTTATGTCCTGTGTGGCCGGCAAGATCAACGAGCAAGTCGATACCATCAGCACGTACGCGCTCGGTAAACTCCGCATCAGTCATATTCTGTGTTGGTATCCAATGATCCATATATGATGCGTAGCGTTCAGTAGTATCGTCAATTTTATACTGTTCTGCATAACCGTACAGTTCGAAGAGCGCCTTGTCGTGATTGGCTAACAAGGGTTCAAGGAAATTACAAACCGGGTGCTGACAAAATTGAGGTGAGACGTATCCAATTTTCAATCGACGGTCAGTACTTTGGCTGTTGGTATGTGGTTGCCACTCAATTTTGAGCGGTGTGCCGTATTGTTTTTCGAACTCAATATACTCATGATAAATTTCAGCACTGTTTTTGTCGGGGTGGTAGTTCATTAAAAAGAGCAAATTGCCAAATGCATCTGGGAAATTCGGGTTGGAACCCAGAATTTCACGAAAGACGTCTTCAGATTCGGAAAGACGACCTTGTTCCTGCAAAATGCTTCCAAGGTTATTCTGGGCTTCAAGGTAACCTGGCCTGAAACTGAGAGCATTTCTATATTGTGTTTCAGCTTTGTATATCCATCCCTGCATTCGATATGTATTGCCAAGATTAATATATGCTTCCGGATAGTCTGGTCGGAATTTTATAGCCTGCAGGTAGCTCTGTTCAGCTTCATTTCTTTTGCCAAGTTCTGAAAGAGTTATGCCAAGGCTGTAATGGGCTTGTGCATTACGTGGTGTTATTTTAAGCAGTTTGCTATAGCATTCCTCTGCCTGGGTATAGTTTTCCAGTTTGTGGTGCGTTCGGCCAAGATTATGCAATGCTTCAGAATATTGTGGCTTTAACGAAACAGCTTGCTGATAGGCCGATTGCGCCTCTTCAAAACGTCCCGTGTCAAAAAATATTCCACCTAAACAATTATAAGATGTGGCAAAAAGAGGGTTTAATGCTATAGCCTGACGACATACACCCTCTGCTTCGGTCATTTTTTTTAAAGATTGAAGAGAAACACTTAAGCCGCAATACGCCTCAATGAGTGAAGGATTGAGTGTAATAGCTTTCCGGTAACATGTTTCGGCTTCAGCGAACCTCTTGTCTTCATTCAGAATTAGCCCCAGGTTAACATATGTTTCGGCACTCTCCGGTTTTAGGTTTAGGGCAATTCTGCAACTTTTTTCGGCATCATCCAGTTTGTTCTGGCCTCTGAGTGCAATGCTTAAGGTAGTATAGCAATCGGCATAATTCTGATTTCTCTTCAATGCATTACGGCAGTATGCTTCAGCTTCGATATATTTGTCTAACTCACACAGAATCACAGCGATATTTCTCATGCAGATGTGGTCATCCGGCATGCATTCCAAGGCTCTTTTCATTGCAGTCAATGCGTTATCAGCAGCACCTTGTTGCCTATAAACGGCCCCGAGGATTTTCCATAGCACATTGCTGTTGGGATAATTTTCTATAAGAGACCTGCCATATGCCTCTGCTTCTACCCAGCGCTTTTGCTCATAAAGGTTAACGAGCTTCTGAGTAGTGTTTGCGTGAGGTTCAGTGGGTTGTGATGAACGTGACCGCTCCTTTTGGGGTCGCTTCGACTTTTTATTACGTAAAGAATGAGAATGTTGTGAAATTGTTGGGCTAACAGAGGGGGGAGCAGGATCTCCTGATGACAAGGACCTTGATTCATCCAGCGGAAACAGGCCGCTTTCAGGTTCAGCCCCGGAAGAGTGAGTACTCTGTTGCTTTTTGCTCCACGTGGTAAACATCTCGCGATAGGCCGATTCCATTTTATGCGTAAATTGAACTTCATCCATCAGTGGACTGCTTTTCATTTTTTGCTGCAGATTTGTTCTGATGTTCTCCAGGGTGTTCAAATCACCAGCCATCCGTATTGCAAGGTTAATGTATTCTTCTTCTGTAGTTGCAATCCATTCAGGATGCCCAAGTCCAGTCAATATCGAGGAGCCTAGGCGCCCAACACTTGGTCGATCAGCTAAAGTTATGAAAGGGACGCCGAGATAGAGTGTTTCAAATAAGGTGGTTCCTGAGTTGTGAGGGAAGCAATCGAAACAGATATCAAGTGAACGTATGACATCCCAGGGAGGAGTGTGAAAGCCGATTTCTAGACGATCCCTGGATATTCCATGGGCAACAAACATTTCAGCCATCTGTTCCTGCATTGCAATATCCTGAAAATTGCTACTATCAATTATCAGGTGTGAATCTTCAACCTGTTTCATGATCTCAGACCAGACACGGACTGTACGCTGATTGATACGTACAGCGCGAGTCAGGGTACCAAAAGTAACGTATCCGTTGTCCCTGGCGGGTAAGGAGTTTGTTTCGCCCATCCCTTCAGCTGGTCGATAGACCAGTGCTGGGGTCGTGATGCGCCAAGGAACTTCGGCAAACAGGCCTTCGCTGCCGGTTGGGACTGTGTCGATGTCTGTCAGATAGTAGTCAATTGAGGTAAGTCCTGTTGTATAGCCGAAGTCGAGCCAGTGCAAAGAGACTGGTGCTGGCTTAAAAGTGAAAACTCTAAGGCGGTTGTGAGCGGTATGTCCCGCGAGATCTACCAGAATGTCTATACCATCTGATTTTATAAGTGCAGCGAGATCACTGTCACTGATACCACTGGTTATTCGCCAGTGATCCACATAGCTTTTATATTTTTCGGTTATGTGATCTTCAGTGGTGTTTTCAGCGTAGGCATATATTTCAACGTTCTGTTTGTTATGGTTGGCCAAAAGTGGTTCGAGAAAATGACGAACCGAATGGAGGCGGAATTGAGGCGAAACATAACCTACTTTTAATGGTCGGTCAGTCTGCAGGTCGTTAGTGTAAACCGGGTGTACTACCTGGCCAGGAGTGCCGAAGTTGATCTCGAATTGTTTGTAATCAAGGAAGATTTCTTCACCACTTTTATCGGGATTGTAATTGAGCAGGAAGAGGAGATTGCTGTGTGCTTCGATATAGCCAGGATTTAATTCAAGAGCGCGGCGTAACGCGGATTCAGCTTCGGCTAGCCGGCCCTGTTCCTTGAGCACGGATCCCAGATTGCTAAAGCAGAGTGCATGTTCAGGTTGTATGCTCAACGCATTGTTGTATTGAAGTTCAGCTTCCTGGTATCTGCCACTTTCTTTCATGCAGGCACCAAGGTTAATGTGAGCTTCAATGAAAAGTGGCTCAATTTCAAGCGCCTTTTTATATTTTTCCTCTGCTTCTTTAAGTTTACCTTGTAGTTGAAGGGCTATTCCGAGGTTGCAGTATGCTTTGGTGTAATGGTTTTTTTCGCTAATCGCTTTTTCATACAGGCTTTGAGATTCGTAAAGTCTGTTTTGTTTTCTCAGAAGATTAGCCAGGTTGAAATAGGCTTCGGCAAAATTGGGGTTAATGCTGAGGGCTTTGTGGTAATATTTTTCTGATTCTAAATGCTTGCCCAGTTCTGCCAGGGCATTTGCCAGCGAATAATGCAATTCAGCTACATCAGGGAATATGTGTATCGATTTGCGGTAGATGTCTTCAGCTTTGTCATATGCTTGTTGAGCCAGGAAGCACTCTCCCAGATTTTGATAAACTTCTATATCTTCAGAGGATAGACGTAAAGCCTGTTGCAGAGCATCTGTGGCGTCATCTATTCGGCTTTGCATTTTGAGTATAAAACCGAGTGCCTTCCATAAAAATCCATTATTAGGAAACTTGCGCAACAATGTACGGGTCATGATTTCAGCTTCTTCGTACTGTTGCTGTTGCACGGTTAAGAGTATTTTCTCAAGTTGCTCGGGAAGAGGTTCTGTATCAATGTCTATGTTTTTTCCGGATAAGCGATTCTTCAATTCACTGAAGTCATTGATATGTAATCCAGCCTGCATTGCCATCTCTATCAACTGCAATGCTTCTTCATGTTTTCCTGTTTTATCGATTGCTTCTATGTACGCAAGCCAATACGGGCTGTGATGAGGTCGAACTTCAACAGCAACCTCAAAGTATGGAAGAGAATCCTCAGGGTTGTGAAATTCGAATGCAAGCAATCCAAGGTTGAAATTGGCTTCCGGATGTTTGGGTTCTATCGTGACAATAGAGTGGAAAAGGTCTTCAGCTTCCTGAATTCTTCCTGATTGTATACAGGCCAATGCGTGTTGAAAAGCTTGATTAATGAGAACTGATTTTTCATTCTGGTCTGACGAAGAGTGCTGAGCATATTGCTGTTTGACCCATATTTTAAACATTTCCCGATAAGCATTTTCCATTTTCAGAGCGAAAGCAGCTTCGTTCATTAATGGACTTTGTTGCATTGAGTCTCTGAGATTATTGCGAAAACATTTCAGTCGTGGAATATCATGTGCCAGACTTACCGCTAGTTGCACATACTCCTCTTCAGTATATGCAATCAATTCCTGATGGCCGATTCCCGTGAGGATTGAACTTCCAAGCCTGCCGACACTCGGGCGATCTGCCAGTGTGATGAATGGTACACCCATGTAGAGAGTTTCGAATAATGTTGTACCTGAATTATGCGGGAAGCAATCTAAGCCGATGTCTAAGCTTCGAAGAATATCCCATGGAGGGCTGTGAAATCCAATTTTCAATCGGGCTCTATCGATACCATAGGCGACAAATTTTTCTACGAGTGCGTTTTGTATGTTGGGATCAATAAAATCCCCACTATCTATAACGAGATGTGCATTTTCGACCTGAGTAAGTATTTTAGACCAGATCCGGATTGTCCGATGGTTAATGCGGACGCCCCTCGTCAGTGTTCCAAAGGTCACGTGACCATTTTTGCCACAAGGCAGAGGGCTGACCTCACCCATGTTATCAGCAGGTCGGTACGCTAGACAAGGTGTCTCAATTCTCCAGGGAGATTCTGAAAAATGCTCTTCACTGCCGGGAGGAACTGTCTCGTTATCAGTAAGATAGTAGTCAATGGCAGAGAGGCCGGTAGTATATCCAAAATCAAGCCAGTGCAAGGACACGGGTGCTGGTTTCCTGGCAAAAACCATGAGCCGGTTTCCTTCTGTGTGCCCAGCGAGATCAATCAGCACATCAATGCGATCGTTACGTATTCTTTCAGCAACATCGTTATCAGACATACCGGTAGTTGAGATCCAGTGATCAACTAGTGCTCTGTAGCGGTCAGTTTGCTCATCTTCATGAAATAGCTCGGCGTACGCATACACTTCGATTCTGTTTTTATTATGATGTTCGAGCAGTGGTTCGAGAAAGTGACGTGCTGAATGACGACGGAACTGGGAACCAACGTAGCCAACTTTTAATCGCCGATCGATTTGGGGCTCATTACTATGAGGCTTCCATTCATGTTGGAATTGTATGGCAAATCGTTTGTTAAACTCTATATATTCCGCAAATATTTCAGATTGAGTTTTGTCTGGTGAGTAGTTGAGTAAAAAAAGCAGATTGTTGTAAGTGGAAATGCTTTCAGGGTTGAGTGTTAATGCCTGACGGAGAATGTGTTCAGCTTCTGCGAACTGATCTTGTCTGCATAAAATGTCGCTTAAATTATGATATGCCTGGGAATAATCAGGGCAAAGTTGAATGATTTTTCTGCAGGTTTTTTCTGCATCTGTATTTTTTCCCAGTTTAATGAACGTTACTGATAAATTATTGAGGGCTTGCAAATTGTCTGGTTGCGTGGCCAGAGCATGTTTGAGAGTTGTTGCAGCTTCTGTATACTTACCCTGCTTTAAATACACATTTCCCAGGTTGATGTGAGCTTCTGCAAAATCTGGATTAATATCAATGGCGCGTTGTAATCTGGATTGTGCTGCATCTAGTCTGGCAGATTGTAGAAGTAGCTGACCAAGGTTATTATGCGCTATCGCATAGGCAGAGTTATGTTCGATAGCTTTTGTATAGCTTTCTTCTGCCTCCTCATTTCGGTCCTGTTTTTGAAGAATGAGGCCGAGGTTGTTATGGGCTTCAGCAAAATCCGGTCGGAGCTGCAAAGCCTTTCTGCAGGCAGATTCTGCATCATCAAATAATTCCTGTTCTTTCAAAGTAAGGCTTAAATTACTCAGGATATCAGCAGAATCAGGGCGAATTTTCAAAGCATTCCGATAGCTTTTTGCTGATGCATTAAACTTGCCTAATTTTTTCAGGATATTGCCAAGGTTGCAGTGGATTTCGAAATGATCCGGATTCAGTATGAGCGCTTGCTCATAGCAGTCCACTGCTTGGGAAAGTTGGCCGCATTCAGCATAAATATTTCCAAGATTGTAAAGTGCTTGAATGTTATCACCTTTAATTTCAAGGCATTTATGGTAACTATTCTTAGCGTCTTCGGCCAGACCTTGTTGCTGCAGAGCAATTCCCAGATTGAGATGAGCCTCTGGATCATTAGGGAGGCAGACAACTGCTTGTTTCATTGCTGCAATGGCTTCATCAAATTCCCCTTGTTGGTAGAGTAATGGCCCCAACAATTTCCAACTTAAACCGTGATCGGGGAATTTCGAAATCAAGCTCCTGGCAAGAGGTATTGCCTTTGTCTGGTCTCCTTGTTGGAAGAGAGTCAACAATTTTCGAATATCAGAAGCCAGTGGTTGTTTTGAAACGGACGTCGGGTCTGGAGCGTCAGCCTTGCCCTGTTTTCTATTTTTCTTTCTATTTTTCATAACAATTTGTGATTTATGGTTATGTGCAGGAGCGTTTACGTTTCCAGCCTCACACCATTTTTTGAACATATCACGATAGGCTGTTTCAACTTTCCTGGTGAAACCTGATTCATCCATCAGTGGACTGGCTTCCATTTCCTCTCGTAATCCCGACCGCAGACGTGAAAGCGAATCTATGTCGGTTGTCAGTGTAACGGCTATGCTTATATACTCGTTTTCTGTTTGGGCTATCAGCTCAGAGTGACCAACCCCTTTAAGGATAGAACTCCCTAGTGTGCCCATACTTGGCCTTTCTGCGAGGCTGACACACGGCACGCCCATGTAGAGGCTTTCTACCAGAGTTGTACCGGAGTTATGAGGAAAGCAATCAAGGCCTATATCAATAGTTCGTAATACATCCCACGGAGGACTGCTGCATCCGATATCCAGCCTGGTAGATTCAATACCGTGTTTAAGAAACTGAGCGGTTAATGATTCCTGCATGGCAGTTTCCCTGAAGCTGCCGCTATTAATGATTAATTTTGATCCTTTGCACTTTTTGAGTATCTCAGACCATACCTGAATTGTTCTGTGGTTTATACGTGCTGCGCGGGTGAGAGTCCCAAAGGTGATATATCCGTTTTTGAGGGCAGGAAGAGGGGAGACAGCCCCTGTTTCTGCAGGGGGGCGATATGCCAAAGCAGGAGTTTCAATCCGATAAGGAGATTCAGAAAAATAGCGTTCACTTCCTCGAGGTACAACAGTGTTATCGGTGAGGTAATAGTCGATTGCTGTGAGTCCGGTAGTATAGCCGAAGTCGAGCCAATGTAGTGATATCGGGGCAGGCTTTCGTGCAAAGACTCCAAGCCTGTTACCGGAAGTGTGACCGGCAATATCGACGAGTATATCTATGGCGTCTTCACGAATCTTATGTGTGAGTTCCTGATCTGTTAGATCTTTGACAGGTTGCCAGTAATCGACGTATCTTTGAAAAAGATCTGTACTTTGGTTATCTTTTCCGACTCCCACATATGCATAGGTTTCAAAAAGGTTTTTGTCATGATGCGCAAGCAGGGGTTCCAGAAAATAGCGTGCGGGATGTTTGCTGTAATCGGGGGCAATATAGCCAATCTTTATCCGGCGGTCTATGATTGTAGAATTGAGGTGAGGTTGCCACTCTTTCTGTAAGGCTATACAGAATCTTGTATTGAACTCCTGATATGCTGCAAAGATATCCTCAGAACTTTTATCCGGATGATAGTTGAGTGCAAAAAGCAGAGTGCTGAAAGCATTTATATGATCAGGCTTGAGGGCAAGGGCCTGCCGTAGACAGGATTCAGCTTCTGCAGGACGCCCTTGTTCCTGAAGAATGTTACCGAGGTTGTAGTGAGCATTAACATGATTCGGGACGAGTTCAATCACGTTTCTGTAACTTTTTTCTGCACGAAATAGCTTTTGTTGTAGTTTATAACAGTTTCCTAGATTGTAATGCGCATCAGAGTAGTCAGGCTTGAAGTCTAGAGCTCTCAGAAAACAGGATTCAGCTTCAGTAAATTTTTGTTTTTGCTGAAATAGTGTACCTATATTGTTGTATGCCTCAACAAAGTTGTTCTGGATATTGATTGCCTGGATGTACGAGTCCTTTGCGTCATCTAATTGTCCCTGAAGGTGAAGGTCTATCGCAATGTTATAGTGAGATATTTGCTCTGAATGTCGTTTGTGATTGCTCTCTTTCTGAGGTGTTGAGGTGCCTGTTGATTCGGAAGGTACTGAATACATTTTATCACACCAGCATTTAAACATAGCTGAATAGGCGTTTTCGATATTCCGGGTGAAAACTTCTTCATTCATTAACAGACTGCTCTGCATTTCTGTCCGTAATCTACTACGAATTGATGACAGGATTTCCAAATCTGATGCCAGGTGAATTGATTTTTCAATATATTCCTGTTCATTCGTAGCTATCCACTCCTGATGGCCGAGAACCTCGAGTATTGCACTGCCTGATCGCCCAACAGCCGGGCGATCGGCAAGTGTAATAAATGGGATTCCCATGAAAAGCATTTCGAATAATGTGGTCCCGGAATTATGGGGAAAGCAGTCAAGACCAATATCTATTTTTCGTAATAGATCCCATGGCGGTGATTGATATCCTATATCAAGACGACTGGTGTTAATCCCGTGAGCAGCAAACTGATCGTAGAGCCTTTGCGTAATTTCAGAATCTTTAAAGCTGCCGCTGTTAATTATCAATGTTGAATTCTGAACGTGCTTCAAGATCTGCGACCACACTCGGATTGTCCTGTGGTTTATACGAATTGCACGAGTAAGTGTGCCAAAAGTTATATGACCATTTTGAACTGCTGGCAGCGGATTAACAAAGCCCATATCGGGTTTCGGGCGGTACACAAGGGCAGGTCCCGGCAAACGCCAAGGTTGTTCAGAAAAAAGACTCTCACTGCCAATTGGCACACTATGGATGTCAGTAAGATAATAATTTATAGAAGAGAGGCCTGTGGTATATCCGAAGTCAAGCCAGTGCAGTGAAACAGGAGCCGGTTTTCTGGCAAATACTTGCAGACGATTTCTACCTGTATGCCCGGCAAGGTCTACAAGTATGTCGATTTCATCATTGCAGATGAGAACAGCCATTTCCTGATTTGATAATCCTGTGGTAGACACCCAGTGGTCGACATATTTCTTGTACTTTGCTGTAACGGCATCTTCTCTCAGTGTATCTGAATAAGCATATATTTCGAAGCGTGACTTATCGTGCTTTTCAAGTAATGGTAGAAGAAAATTCATTACAGGATGATTGTAATATGCGGGAGAAACATAACCAACCTTGAGCCGGCGGCTGATACTGAAATTCGAGTGAGTCTTAATTAGTTGCGATTTTTGGAGAATGCCGAAATATTTATCGTAGTCTTGATAGAGAGAATATATTTCATGGCTGCTTTTATCGGGAAGATTATTAGATACAAAAAGCAGGCCATCAAAGGCTTCAACATAATCAGGTTGTATTTTCAGAGCTTGCCTGTAGCACTTTTCTGACTCCTCCAGTCGCCCCTGTGAATGAAGTACATTTCCAAGATTATTATAAGCAACAGCGAAATCTGGTTTAAGTTTGAGTGCTTTACGTAGTGTACTTTCAGCCTCAGTAAGCATGCCGACAGCTAGTTGTATATTGCCCAGATTATTATGTGCTTCTGCATATAATGGTCTGAGTCGTATTGCAATTTGCAATTGCTCCACTGCTTCAGCCAGTTGCCCCTGATCCTTTAAGTTAATCCCAAGGTTGCAATATGCTTCTGCATAATCATTATCCAGGTGTATTGCGTGGCGAAAGCATTCTTCAGATTCAGCTAGTTTGCCAAGAGCTTTAAGGGTGACACCAAGATTGTTAAAAGCTTCTTTGAAAACTGGATCAAGGGTTAAGGCCTGGCGAAGAGTGGCCTCTGATTCTATAAGATGACCTGCATTCTCGAGTGTTATTCCAAGATTATTTAATATTTCAGGGTCATGAGGGAGTAGAGAAGTTGCTTTCCTCATGGCAGAAATAGCAGCTTCAGGTTTTCCACGCCGCTTTAAAACAGCGCCGAGAACTTTCCAGAAAAAACCATCTCCGGGGAACCTCTTGAGAATGCGCAAAGCGAAATTCTCACAATCAGGTAAGTTACCGTTTCTGTAGAGTGATATGAGTTCTTCGGTTTCCTCATCAGTCGGGGGAGAGCCACTAGAGAGGGTGGTGTCGGCTAAATCGGAATCTCTGGTAGTGATTTGATTTTCCTTAGCTATTTTAAGCCGAAGGGAAAGTGCTTCTACTTCAGGTCCGGCCAGGCCAGCTTGTTGGGCTTGGTTCAGAACTTGAAGTGCATCATCAGAAAGTCCAGCTTGATCCAAGGCATCAATATAGGAAATCCAATAGATACCGTGCTCAGGTTTTTTATCCAAGGCCTTCTCAAAAAACTTGAGGCTATCGGTCGGTTTGCTATTCTGGAGTGCAAGTAATCCAAGAGAATAGTTTGCCTCAATATGGTCGGGCTCAACAGTGAGAATTGAAAGAAAGAGTTCTTCAGCTAATTTGAATTGATTGTTTTTGTAGCAATCAATAGCTTTTTGAAAAGCGATATTAATTTCAGTTTGGTTGCTACCTGGGCGTGTAGTCATTATTTCAATAAGTCAGCAGTGTGAAAATGGATAAGCAGTTCGAGAACACTGCATATTTATGTATTATTTGATTGTGCCAGATATGGTGAAATTATGAAAAGTAATTTCAATCTAATGTGACTATTAATGAGACTTGAAAGCTTTTTAGACAATATATGGCAATTGCTAAGAATGAATTGGTGTGATAATCGTAGAGTGCTATCTGTATAGACGTTAAGTTTTTAAAATGCCCTTTCTGCCAGTAATTTTGTCACATTATTTTTTATGTTGTCAAGGCATATGCTTGCATGAAGAGTATCAGGACATACAAGAGGGATTATTGGTATGAAGGTAGGTAAAATCGGGAAGGGGACGTTCTAATGGAGCCCTTCCCGATTTTTTTTGTACTAGCCCTGCAGCAACTGGAGTGCAAGCTGAGGTGTCTGATTTGCCTGTGCCAGGATAGATACACCTGCCTGTTGCAGGATGTTATTTTTCGTCATGGCTGATGTTTCCATAGCAATGTCGGCGTCGAGAATTCGTGAACGGGCTGCTGAGAGATTCTCAGCAACATTCATCAGGTTTGAGATAGTCGATTCAAAACGGTTCTGGATAGCACCCAGGTCGCCTCGTATAGTATCGATCTGCGAGATAGCACCATCAACTGCATCTATGGCGAGTGCAGCTCCTGCGACGTTTGAGATGTCAATACTGTCTATAGAAAACAGGGTACTCACGTTAGCGTTGTTTGCTGCCGAGGCAAAGAGTGACCCCGCGGTGTCAGCTATGTCGCTCGATACGTTAAAACCGCTGGCGCTTGAAAACGTAATCTCACCGCCAACTGTAGAGGAATCAAGATCAGTTGCTGCTCCTGTTTCAGTAAGAGTTACAGGACTACCTTCCCCGCCTGTGAGTTCAATTGTCGCTGCACCTGAACTGTGTGCAAAATCAGAAATTTTGATATCATACCCGGAAGGTTGATCAAGCACGACAGATAGCTGATCTGCGCTGATCGATGCGGTAATACCGGTATTTCCTGACTGATCATTAATTGCACTTACCAGGTTGGTGAGATCGTTGGACAGGACTGTCGAGCTAATAGTGACAGGAGTCGTATTGGTTCCCTGCAGGCTGAAGCCGACATTGCCGTTTGCACTAAGATTACCGAGGGTTGCCGTGGTCCTGGCTGTAGCTTCAACTCCTGTATCAGTAGATACTGCGTTTATTTTATTGGCTATAACATTTGCCGTATCAGCAGTTGCGATCGATGCGGTCTGAGTACCCTCACTACCGGAAATTGTTAATGTCTGTGCAACGACATCATTGACAGAACTTCCTGATGTAGCAGAGGTTGCTGCTTCAATGCTGAAATTGGCTGTAGCATTGTCTGAGGGCAGTGAGTTGTTACCGAGATTTGCAGCTGCAGCAGAACTGATGCTGAAGGAAATCGTTTCATTCGCGTTGGCACCAACCTGAAACTGGGCGGAACTGAGAGTCCCGTCAAGTACTTTTCGGCCGTTGAATTCGGTTGTCTCAGCGATTCTGCTAATCTCCTGCTTCAGCTGGTTGACCTCTGCCTGAAGAGATGCACGGTCACTTGCGCTGTTTGTGTCGTTCGCAGACTGGATTGCCAGTTCACGCATTCGCTGCAGAATATTAGTCGTTTCCTGTAATGCTCCTTCAGCCGTCTGGGCAAGTGAGATACCGTCATTTGAGTTTCGTGCCGCCTGATTCAAACCACGAATCTGGGATGTCATGCGGTCTGATATTGCTAATCCAGCAGCATCATCTTTGGCTGAGTTAATTCTTAGACCAGATGATAATCTTTGCATGGATTCCGTAAGATCGTTTTGGGAACGACTTAGATTTCTTTGGGCATTTAATGATGCAACGTTTGTATTAATTGTAAGTGCCATTATTCAATCCTCCTTGAAGGGGTACTTCGGCGTCATTGTCAATGTATACAAACGTAGTGTCTCTTGGGTTTTCCTCGCAGTTAAGTATGTTTTCGTCAGTTCAAAAGGAATTCTTTAGTACTAAAATGTTATTTGTAGAAGATCTTCAAAATAGTGTTTTTTTGAAATTAAAAGCTAAAGATTTTGAAATTGGTGTCTGTGGCAGGCTTGCTATTACTGATGTATTTTTGGGAAATAAATTTGTGGAAAGTGAAATATTTTGTGCATCGACCATATATAATAGTCGGATATGCTAATCCAGGTAAAAGCTCGTCAGGAGTTTTTTGTAAGATGTACTGCTTAGAATAAAAGCTGATTCTCTCTCCTGAACTTCAGCAAGAATAGTGATGCGTCAGGAGTGAAGGGTGAGGATAACTGAGCTACAGTTGCTCCCGGCCAAGTTACATAAGTCATCAAAAAATTGTTTTTGCCTGAGCCGAAGTGCCTGAGTTAACAAAACAGACATAATTTGGAGTTAATTCTCCAATAATAAGTGGTTTTC
>JBFHGS010000040.1:0-26565 GCA_041582995.1 Desulfopila sp.
AGATAAAAAGATCAGAAGAGTTGGGGCAATTGAAGAAAAACAAATTGATTGCAGAGTTGTTGCAGCAACCAATGCAGATCTGGCTGTAGATATTGAATCTGGTAAGTTCCGACAGGATCTCTATTATCGCCTGAGAGTTGTAACCTTAACTATTCCGCCATTGCGTGACAGGCGAAGTGATATTCCTGTACTCGCAAGAATGTTTATTCAGCGCCACTGTGCAACATATAATATTCCTGAAGTTGTAATTCCCGACGCCACCATGCAATGGTTATGTGATTACGACTGGCCCGGTAACGTCAGAGAGTTACGAAACTCTCTTGAGGCCGGTGTAGTCCTTTGTCATGACAATGTTCTCCATCCGTCTGATCTGCAAATTGAACAAAATACCGTTGCTGAAAAACCTCCGGGTGAATTAGATTCAGATGCGGGTAAGTTCTCACTTGAAAACAGTGAACGTGAAGCAATAATACGTGCCTTGCGTGAAACCAATGGCGTACAGAAAAGCGCTGCAGAACTGCTAAATATAAGTAGAAGATCAATACACTATAAACTAAAGAAATATAATATATTACCTGGCGACTACAAATAATAGGTACAGGACAGTACGCGTTCGTGCAGAGCTCGAAAATATCTCTTCACAAAACCGACAAGTGAAGATAATAACCGTACAATATCACCAGTACGGCAATTGTCGGCCACCAGACTACATTTAAAAATCGTGAAATGGTTTTTGTATCTTCTGTCTGGTCCCCCAACGTAACCGCCATCGCTGGAAGCAACACAACCCACACAATCCCACCGATATGCACTGCGGTAGTGCTCGTCAATCCGGGAATACATAAGAGCAGCAACGGCACAAAGAACATAGACAGTATAAACTTTTGATTCCTGCCCCTTTCTATTTTACTGCTACCTACCGACACTGTCGGCCACTGCATAACCTGGAAGAGCCCGTAGCATCCCGCCAGGAGGCCTGTAGGACTGAGCAATAGCAACGCGATCAGATACTGTTGAGAGAGCGGGATACCAAAAATCGACTCAATCCAGCTCGGACCGCTGTACGATTCACTATTCCACCCAATTCCTCCGGCGAGAATAGTTGGCAGCACAGTCAGCAATGCCAAAGCAACTGCCTGGTAAGGCTCTTTCCTATAAAGCCATTTTTGATAGTCTTTCGATAAAAGCAGATATGTAACCATTCCGGGCAATAGCACCCAAAGAACTGCATGCAGCTGCAGACCAAATCCAGCAACGACGCCCAGCCAGAGCCAGGCAGCTGAATTCTCTCTGACAAGCGCCCTATACAAAAGATACAATGAACCGCACCACAACACAGAAAGAACAGAGTCTGAACTTACAAACAGCCCTGTTCCCATAAAAATCGGCAAGGCAGAAAAGAGCAGAAAGGTCTTAAATGCAACTGACCTGTCATAGAGATCTCTGGCCAGATTAAAGATGCAAACCGCCGCAATAAGCCAAAGCCCCCAGTTCACTAACCTCAAACTCAATGCAAATGGATATACCACAATTTGGCCAACTGCTTCTGCCACAAGTGACGGCTGATTATTATAAAAAATACCGGCAGAATATTGTTCTTCAGGAAGTAATTCCGCTCCTGCGCAGTACACCAGACGAAGCAGAGCAAGATATACCGCGATACCAATTCCATAAAACCGCTGAACGAGTACTCCGCTAATACGCTTTCGGCCTATAGAAAAAATATACAAGACATTCCCTCCATAACTAATTGCGATTCCAGTTATCCCTATAACGAATATCGCTGCAGTTGAGAGTTTGTCATTATGAGAAGAAAATGCAGCAACAATACCACTTCGAAGAAAGAGAGAAAGTAGTGTCGTCCAGCAAAAACCGAGAATATACCGAAAACTACGTGAGGAATGTTTGCAGTGGCCATACTGCTGGTTAACTATGTATTGAGAAGTGTCAGGATATTGCTTTTTGCGCCACAGTCCTATTACTGCTGCCAGCACCACTGCAGGGATAAAGCTAAAGCACTGAGCCCATCCCGGCGTGATGTTATGCTCTATGAAAAAGGTAAGAAGACTTGTGTCTGCTATGAACGCCACTAAGAAAATCTGCAATACTTGTTTCAGCGGCAATGGCAATAAGCAGATTCCGGCAAGAATAAGAAGTTGCTTGAAATAGTCGAGAACCACCTTTGCACTCATCTTAGACATGCCGTAACAACGATCCCTGAACGTTATCGGGATTTCCTTGACGCGCATCCCCTCTTCACCCGTCGCAAGCAACTCCAAGCCTATTTTGAACCCGCAGACTTTTCGGTCCATTTTGGCTAAACGCTCACGACGAACCGCTATAAAACCTGCGAGAGGATCTTTTACATCAGTAAGTAACCGGGCAGGGAGAGTTGCCAGAAATGATGATATCTTCCTGCTGACCGGCCAGTCAGGAGTCGAGCCACCTTTTATATTGCGGCTGCCTATAACCATATCATAGTTATGTGAAAAAAGAGGCTCAAGCAAATCAGGGATGGCTTCCGGCGGATGGCTGAGATCTGCATCCATAACAACGACATAATCTCCTGTCGCCGCTCGAGCACCTGCCATAACCGCTGCGGACAGTCCTTCGGGAACAGTATTATGAACAAGACGAACCTTATGCGATTCCATCCACGGTTGAATTCGTTCACGCGTTTTGTCGGTTGATTCACCATCTGAAAAAACAACCTCCAGATCAAGATCCTGCAACCTCTCAACCGCGAATATTCTTTTCAGAAGCAGATCTATATTTTCTGCTTCATTGAATGTCGGCACAATAATGGAAACAGCTTGCATCTGCAGTTCACCTGTTATTCAGATTCTGAGATTCTCTATTAAATGCTGCTGTATATTATTCAATCTGAAATAATCCTATCACGCATCATGTTGATGGTTACACCTAAAAATGCAGGTCTCAGATATTTATCTCTACCATCCGGACAGTGCCATATAACGACCCGGCTTGTGGGGCAGATGTTACAGATCAACCTATCCGCTTGAGACTCAACTCATGCATAGGAAGAAGTATGTATTTCATATTTTTAATTCTTTGAATAGATTCCCAGGCTGCTATAGCATCAAGATGAACCCCTGGACACACTGCCGGGCCATTCTCAGGGAAATTCGCATTATTGCAACAAAAACCTGTGATTACTGCAGGACCTTCAATAGTTTCAATCTTGACTGACAGACAACCTGCAGAGTGGCCTGGAGAATGCAGGACCTCAATTCCCGGCAATATTTCCATGCCGTCAGTTGCTGGTACAAATTCAACGCCTTCTATGAAATAGTTGTCGTACCTGTGATCAAGAGGGTGTGGATCATTACAGAAGCGAATCTCTTCAGGGTGTGCATAAAACGTTGCTTTTGTCAGTAGAAGATTATTTCCACAATGATCATCGTGTAAATGCGTGTTAATTACCGTGTCAATATCATCGGGTGTCAATCCGTTATTTTTGAGACAATCAGCCAGAGTCTCGGGAACCAGCCCGGTTTCCTCTGTAAATCCGGCAGGTGGAAAGAGTTCATTTTCATCAAGACCTGTATCAACAAGAATATTATGATTATTTCCCTGAAGCAGAAAAGACCAGATAGGCAACCAAATACGGGTACCGTAACCCTGCTGATAGGTCATTATGCCCTGATCCGGATTTCTTACGCCGGTGAGTAATGGTATGATTGAATATGTCATTGTTTTTCCTTGACTGATAGTGCAATGTTTTCGCCACATCAGATGCGGCCAGTTGAGAAATGCAGTTGAAGTCGACAATCGTGTCCCCTCACCTGCTATTATTTCCTTGCCATTTCATCTCTACTATACAACACTGATACCGGTCGAAAAAGAGATAATACTCTTTGAATTAATCAGTTACTTAACCATCTGGAGGTTTTCAGGATGCTGCTATGCAATTCGCAACCACCAAAATTTTTTCTATTTCTCATCTTCGTTATTCTATCTTCCCAGTTTTCATCAGGTTGTAGCACTCGAAGCCTGCATTCGATGAATGCTCTCTCTATTGAAGTAGATGAAACATTACGTAAATTTGAACGGACAGTACCAGGTGCCAATACTTTTTTAAGTAAAAGTGAAGGTGTTCTCGTTTTCCCTGCTGTTATTAAGGCCGGAATCGGTGTCGGCGGAGAATATGGCGAAGGAATCCTCCAGATAAACGGTAAGACAGCTGATTATTATTCTACAGCCGGGGCATCTTTGGGATTCCAGTTTGGTGCTCAGCGCAAATCTCTTATTCTTGTTTTTTTAGACAAAGAATCACTCTGGGGTTTCAGGCACAGCGATGGCTGGAAGGCAGGAGTTGATGGTTCAGTCGCAATCGCCCAATGGGGTGTCGGTGAAAACATTAACAATATCGAAATTCAATCTCCAGTCGTTGCGTTTGTTTTTGATAATGAAGGACTAATGTATAACCTTACCTTGGAAGGGGCCAAATTCACACGACTTAGTAGATAAGGTATTCCATACAAATCCACACATTGTGAATACAATTGCATGCTGACGGCATTTCTGTTCGAGCACTGGTTATAAACGCATATCATTATGCAGGTACTCAATCCACTGGCGTGTCCCTCGATATCTGCATGATTCAGAAGCCACTGCAGCAGCGAATTTAAGGCTTTTAAAAAAACTCATCTCAGTTATGAAATGACAAAATGCTCCATGCAGGATATCTCCTGCGCCAAGGGTATCCAGCACATCAATGTGCTTTACAGCGACTTCAGTACTCACACCACCAGAATAAGCATACAGGGGAGCACCACCGCAACTAATGCTTATGCTGCCTACCCCGGCATCCTGAAGATAGTGTACGACATCCATTTTATTGTAACAATTGGGAGGAAGAAAGTTCTCAGAACAAATTGCGTAATCAATGAGTGGTAGGACTTTGTCGAGCCCTGCTTTCCAGCTCCCCCCATCCAGAACTACAGGAAGGGAGATATCATGTGCCATCTCTGCCAATTGCCGGGCCTGTTCAAGATAATGGCCATCCAGCATCACGAGAGATGCTCCGGTCAGGATATCTCGACCGAAGCAATTATCCCTTAGCTTTCTTTCAGATGTATTCGTATACACCACGCTCCGATTTCCCGAACTTTCATCGACAATGATTGACGATAACACTGGTAACAAGCGCCTGTCATTTGCCACATCACGTAACTCAACAGAGTGAAGCTGCAGATCACCTTTTGCAAGTTCCGCTATCGCTTGCTCACCTATGCCGGTTATAAGTACGGCCGAATTACCGAACGCAGCATAAGCTACCGCAGCATTTCCAGCCGGACCACCCGCGTACGTCAGCTGAACCTCCGCCCGTATTTTCTCGTTACTTCCAGGGTAATGATTCACATAATTGATTATGTCGACAGTCGTCAATCCTAGAAAAACAGCTCTTTTCATCTTGTTTTCTCTCTAAAATCACAAAGATATTTTTCAAAATCACACGCTAATACGCATACCTCTTTCAAGAAGTTTTTTTCTGGTGTCATCCAGTAATATTGCATACAATTCAGCAAACGTCTTACTCCAAAGAGTGTACATTCTCATCGAAAAAATGACCTTCCTGTTCTTCGTGCATTACAATCGGTTATTCGTGATTCACCATGCATTACCTGAGACAACGTCACTTTTCAAAGGGAACGATCCTTCCTTCAATCACATGAAGAATTCTTATGAGAGGATTGCTTTTGGCCGGATCTTACCTGGTTTGTGCTCTGTTTTTTCCGCTGCAAAGTAATGCTGATGTTGGTGCAGATTGTATAAGTTGTCATGCGGGAAATAACCCTGGCATACATAAACAATGGAAATTTTCAAAACATGGACAAAATGACATTGGCTGTACTGACTGTTATGAAGCAGAAAAAGGAGACCCTGACGGATTTGAACATCACGGTGCTAATATTGTTACCCTTGTGACTCCTAATGATTGCGGAAAATGTCACAAATATCAGGTTGAACAGACCACAAATTCTTACCATGCACAGCCGGTGAAATTCTGAAGTCTGCTGAGCCGTATCTCGCACATGTAGCTGGCAGTTACCCGATTGTGATTACCGGCTGTGAATCCTGCCATGGCGGCAAGGTCAAACTAGACCCTACCAAACCCAACAAACTCTCCTCTGAAAGCTGACCGTAATAACCCTTGTGGCTCCAAAAGGAGTTGTAACGCCTGTGATTCACGACACTCCTGACTGAGTCAGGATACTGCATCTTTAAAGAAGAAAATCAAAAGCGGCGAATTGCAGAAAACGTATTCTGAACTCTTCAAAAGGTAGAATTTTCTCTCTACCGCCTTGCTAAACTTCAGTTCTTAAGGAAAATGAGATGCACTTTTCATTATATCTCCTTTTCTTTTTTTTCTACAACACTGGACCACACCCCTCTCTGCTGGCGATTCTTCTCCGAATACTCATGATCACAAACATATGTGCTCTGCAAAATTCATTACAGAGAATTATATTCTTGACAATGATGATCATGGAGAATATTTTCATGTCAAATAAAGGAGAATGCATATGATGGACGAAATTAGTCTTGAGATCCTGAAAATTCTTCAGGATAAAGCAAGAATCCCCAACGTTGAGGTTTCCCGCCAGGTTGGTCTCGCGCCATCTGCGGTTCTTGAACGTATACGAAAAATGGAAAAACAGGGAATTATTGATGGTTATGAGGTTCGCTTAAATCCTGAGCGATTTTCCGGAAGCCAGATTTCTTTTATCCATGTGAAAACAAGTCACCATGATTCTACTACAGGCGCCATTGGAGAGTTACTTGCAGCAATACCGGAAGTACAGGAAGTGCATTTCGTTGCAGGTGATGATGGTTATCTTGTTAAAGCACGTACGGCAAATACCGAACAACTTGGTGAACTACTGCGACAACAGATAACCCGCATTGAAGGGGTAATCAGCACAAAAACAACAACAGTTCTTCAGACATTTAAAGAAACATCGAAAATACCAATTCGTTAAGCAATATTTCAGGAGTATATCTCATGCCTATTTCCTCTTCGTATAAAAACCGTCTATATCCAATATTACCAGATATTTGTAAGCACTTCGGTACGCCCTTTCATATCTACGATGAAGAAGGCATACGCAATACCTGCAACGAGTTGCGACAAGCGTTTTCAGGCATTGAAGAATTTAAAGAATTTTATGCAGTTAAAGCACTTCCAAATCCGAAAATTCTCGAAATCATGCAGGATATGGGATTTGGTTTCGACTGCTCATCTGTCACAGAATTAACCCTGAGTCGGAATCTTGGTGGAAAAGGTGATGCCATCATGTTTACTTCCAACAATACAAGCCGCGAAGAGTTTTTGGCAGCAGAAGAGAACGGTGGATGCATTTTGAACCTGGATGATATTTCGCTCATCCCTAAGGTTCCAAATATGCCGGAGTTGATTTGTTTTCGATACAATCCAGGTTCTCGCCGTACAGGCAATGACATTATCGGGAATCCGACTGAAGCCAAATACGGTGTGAGTCATGATCAGATTGTCGATGCTTACCGTCAGGCAATTGCCAGAGGAGCAACTCGCTTCGGCCTGCACACAATGCTAGCCTCAAATGAGCTGCATTACAGTTATATGGTTCAGACTGCGGAAATGCTACTCGAACTTGTTGAGGAGATTTCGGCTGAACTGAATATCACTTTTGAGTTTATCAATATTGGTGGAGGTCTCGGCATACCATACAGACCAGATCAGGAGTCTCTCGATCTCACGTCGATGGGACAGGAAATTACAGGCCTGTTTACAACCTTTAAAGAAAAACATGGTTATATGCCTGCTCTTTTCATGGAAAGCGGACGCTACATGACCGGTCCACATGGCGCGCTTGTTGTCGAGGCAATCAACAGAAAAGACATCTATCACACCTATATCGGAGTTGATGCCTGCATGAGTGCTCTAATGCGACCAGCTCTCTACGGAGCCTACCATCATATTGATGTGCTTGGAAAAGATGACAGCTCCGAAATGGAGACGGTTGATATTGTTGGTTCTCTTTGCGAAAACAATGACAAATTTGCCATTCAGAGAAAATTACCAAAAATTCAGGATGGAGATATCCTGATTATTCATGACTCAGGTGCTCACGGACATGCTATGGGGTTCAATTACAATGGCAAGCTTCGACCAAAAGAGTTACTCCTCACCATTGATGGTTCAATAGAGCTTATTCGGCGCGAGGAAACAGCACAAGATTACTTTGCCACACTTGATTTCACTCCCGATACCCTGAAATTTTAATACAAACCGCACAGTTCTGTACCTTCTGCATATTCTTTGCAGAGGGTACAGCGGCCACTTTTTCCCAAATCACACCTGCCTGCAGCAATTATTGATGTAAAATAACACGAATGAACATAAACCGCAGTTTGCATAAATAGTAAAGTGATGGTAGATAACCCGATAACAATTATTCTTTCCAGCTTTTTTCAGACTCTAGTGTAGACGGGCATATGCAATCACAAATACCTACATTCTTTTGGTTATTCAGCAGTATTACTACATGTATTCTACCTGTAGCACTCACGTTTTTCCTTCTACTGCCCACATCTCTCCTTGCCAAACCTACAGAAACCGATCTTTCTATGGAAATGGCAAAATACCTGGTCTGTTCCCCTGTGGAGCTTCTCTCAGTCCAGCAACAATTACCAACCTTGGCCAAACGCGACCTCTGCCTGGCAACAGTTTATCTTAAGTTGGGCAAAAAGCCATTATGGGTAACCGTTGACGGGCCAACGCCAATGGCGGAGATCATATTAAACTACCTCCGCAAGTCTTTCCAACATGGTCTTGAACCCGACGAATATGAAGTTAACCGCATGCTGCAGCTCTGGAATTCAGAGAGTGCAGAAGAGCTGGCATTGCTGGATACAACAATCACTTACAACCTTGTTAAATATGTCCATGACATCAGCTATGGACAACTGAAACCGCTTGACTCAGATCCTGAACTGTTTGCAGAAGCCGGAGACAAGGGTTTCAACCCTGTCCTGACGATTGAACACATTCTGGCGACAAGTGATCTCGACAAATTTCTTTCCGAGTTACCTCCACAGCATCAACATTACCTCAACCTGATTGCGGCCCTGGCCCAGTATCGCGAAATTGCTGCCCTTGGTGACTGGCCTGTAATCCCGGAAGGGAATACTCTCCGACCCAATGATAAGGATTCAAGAATAACTGCAGTACGGGAGCGATTGAAGCGTACTGCCGATTTCTCATCAGAAGTTGTCCCTGCAGATCCCGAAATATATGATTCCGAACTCGAAATTGGGGTGCTTCGATTTCAGCACAGACACGGCCTCGAAGTAGACGGTATTATAGGTAAAAATACTCTCGCCGCCCTGAATGTTCCCGTCAGACATCGTGTCGACACCATCCGCATAAATATGGCACGTTGGCGCTGGCATGCTCATGATCTCGGAGATAAGTATGTACTGGTTAATATCGCCAGTTTTAACCTGAAAGCATATCAGGGCAAAGGCGATGTCCTAGCCCTCGACATTCCGGTTATTGTTGGCAAGGAACAACACCAGACACCTGTCTTTAGTGACCGCATCAAATATATTGATTTTAATCCGTTCTGGAATATCACTCCAAGCATTGCGCGTAACGAAGAACTTCCCGAGCTGCGGAAAAACCCAAGGCACCTCGTCGAACGCAATATTCGCCTTTTCTCCAGCTGGCAGTCAGACGCTGTCGAACTTGATTCAACGACCATCAACTGGCACGCAATATCCAGTAGCAAAATTTCAGGGTTCAAACTCCGTCAGGATCCCGGTCCATGGAATGCCCTCGGTAAGGTGAAGTTTGTGTTTCCAAACCATTACTCCGTATATATGCATGACACCCCTGCTCCCGGCCTTTTCAATCGTACCCAACGGGATTTCAGCCACGGTTGCATACGAGTAAGCGACCCTCTTGCACTTGCCGTCTTTCTGCTGAACGGTCAACGAGGTGGTTGGGATGAAATGAAAGTACGAGAAGTATACAATCAAACAACTCGTAAAATTATACAGTTATCATCATTCATTCCGGTACACATCACATACCAGACAACCTGGGTTGACAAAGACGGCACAATCCATTTTAATAACGACATTTATGCCCGAGATGCCAAATTACATAACGCTTTGTTAAAATAAATCTTTTCTTTATTCAGAATTTATTATTACTATAATCCATGACTGATCAGATCGAAACACCATCGATATCCCGGCGCAGGTTACTCATTGCTTCGGCGCAACTGACTCTTGGCCTGAGTATTCTTTCTCCCATGGAATTGCTGGCGAAAAAATCTCCGACAAATTCCATAACTTTTTATCACACTCATACTGGGGAAAAGTTCGAGCTGGGTTATATCGGCAAAAAGCCACCGCTCACGGTTAAGCGTAACCTATACAGTTTCTTGCGGGACTTTCGTACAGGAGAAGTACACCCTATTGATTTCCGCTTGATGGATATTCTTTACAAGATCAAGCGTGAGACCAGCAGCAAAGGTGTCTTTGAAGTTATATCCGGTTACCGGTCCCCACGAACGAATGAACAATTACGCTCAAACAGTGCCGGCGTAGCCAAAAAAAGTCTTCACCTACAAGGGCAGGCAATAGACATCCGCCTTACGGATGCCTCTACTAAAGACGTTCGTGATGCAGCCATATCACTCAAGGCTGGTGGTGTCGGTTATTATGCAAAATCAGATTTTGTACATATCGATACCGGGAAAGTCAGATCCTGGTAAAAAACACTCCCCCTGAATCTGACCACGAGTTAACTTCATGACCGCAGTGATAGATATTGATGCATTCCTGCAAAAAGTAGCAGACGTTGTTCGAGATAAACACGTTCCAATTGTTGATCTCATTGCAGTTCAGACGAACGACCCTTTTAAGGTGCTTGTTGCCACCATTCTCTCCGCCAGAACCAAGGATGAAACGACTGCCCAGGCAGCCGGCAGGCTTTTCGCTACGGCAGACACCCCTGAAAAGCTTTCTGTTCTTTCGGAAACAGAACTTGAAAAAATCATTCATCCGGTCGGTTTTTTTCGCAACAAGGCCAAGTACCTCCACCAGCTTCCTGAAGCTCTGGCCCGGTTCGGAGGTAATGTTCCTGAAACTATAGAAGAACTGATCACCCTCCCAGGTGTCGGGCGAAAAACTGCTAATCTTGTACGAAGCGTAGCATTCAACAAACCAGCGATATGTGTCGATACGCATGTACACCGGATTATGAATATCTGGCAATATGTTACGACCGATACCCCGTTGAAAACCGAAATCGCTTTGCGTAATTTGCTGCCGGAAAAACACTGGATTTCTGTAAATTCCATTTTAGTGGCTTTTGGACAATCACTCTGCAAACCAATTAGTCCACATTGTGACATTTGCCCTTTACTTGGTGATTGCCCACAATACGGAATCAAACCACGGAAAGTAAAAAAATCCCCTGCTGCAGCTCTCGATGAAAAATCCTCCAGCCCTGAACTCCGCTTGATATCATGGAATGTTAATGGGCTGAGAGCCATTGAAAAAAAGGGGTTTATCGATATTGTATCTGAGTTGAATGCTGATATTCTTGCACTCCAGGAGATTAAAGCACTTCCAGAACAACTCTCAGACACTATTCTGAATATACCCGGGTACAACTCATACTGGCACAGTGCAGAAAGAAAAGGCTATTCCGGAGTTGCCATATACTCCCGAAAAAAACCACTTAATGTCATAAGCGGTCTAGGAAATGCGATCTATGACAGTGAAGGGCGGGTGCTCACCCTTGAATTTGAGAAGTTTTACATAATCAACATCTATTTTCCAAATTCAGGCGAAGGTTTGAAACGCCTTGATTACAAACTTGCATTCAATGCTGAACTTATGGCTTTTGCGGATGAACTCGGCAAAAGAAAGCCTGTTATTCTTTGCGGTGATTTCAACGTTGCTCATAAGCCTATTGATTTAAAAAATCCTGAAAGTAACACTAAAAATGCCGGATACACTCCCGAAGAACGGGACTGGATGGACAGTTTTATAGAAGCAGGATATGTAGACACCTTCCGAATGTTTAACCAGGAACCCGAACAGTATTCCTGGTGGAGTTATCGTTTCAATGCAAGAGCAAGGAATATTGGCTGGCGTATTGATTATTTCTGTGTCGATCAAAAAGCGGTGAAAAACGTATATAATGCCTCAATCCTGCAGGATATCTATGGATCTGACCATTGCCCGGTAGTGCTTGAATACAAACTTTGATCCTCTATTCTCATATTGCACTACAAAATAGAATTTCCCTGATTTCTTTGTAGAACGTTATACGTTAACCACTGCCAAGCCCTCACAACGGTGTATTGGGCGGCCACATTGAAAAACCTTTTAATCAGGTAAACTTACACGGACTGCCCGCAACCGGCTTTCTGGTTGACACACATTTGTGTGAAAAGAAAACGTCTATTTTGAAATACCGAGCACTTCAGCAATTGCGACATGGATCCGAAAGAAGTTCCGGACAATGCGACGCTATATGCTCAAGTATTTTTCGATGTCCGGCTGGAAATCCAAAATGATTGATATCACGAGGCAACACCCACTTGAATGCTTGCGCTGCTGTGAGAAGTGGATCGTTCGGTTCTCCGTTTAATCTACAGGAAAAACAGTGCAGAACCACCTTGTATCTGGTGTAAAAATGTGTAACTGTTATAATTTTCTGGCAGATTTCAACACTGTATCCGGTTTCTTCAAAATATTCGCGTATCACTGCTGAATCTGGTGACTCACCTGGTTCAATCCTGCCACCAGGGAACTCCCATAAACCTCCCCATATATCATCAACCTGTCGTTGCTGGATAAATATTCTGCCATTAACTTCAAGTATGCCTGTTGCCATTTCGATCAACGTAGTCTTTTTAGCACTCTCGACAAAGGGCCGCTCAGCTACGGTCCTCCGCAGCAGGGAAAGGCAGTAATCTTTCAAAGGGCAGCTGCTGCATTTGGGATTCCTGGGTAAACAGATCATCCCTCCGAAATCCATAAGAGCCTGATTAAATACCCGCGCCTGTCCGGCAGGCAGCATCTCTGAGGCAATTCTTTCTATCTGGCTCCGGGCCACGCCTGTTTTAACCGGGCCATCTATATCGAAAAGTCGGGCATACACCCGCAATACATTTGCATCGACAACGGGTATGTCTGTATTGCAGGCTATGCTGCTTATAGCAGCTGAGGTATACGGTCCTATTCCAGGTAACGACTGCAACTCCAACGGATCGCAGGGAATAATTCCATCGAACCTTTCCATCAGCATTTTTGCCGCAGCATGAAGATTGCGCGCCCTTGCATAATATCCGAGTCCTTCCCAGAGCTTGAGTATTTCCTGCTCTTCTGCAGCCGCTACGGAGGCTACATCAGGAAGGCGTTCAACCCACCTGTTAAAATAGTCAACGCCCCTTTCCATCTGGGTCTGCTGGAGCATAACCTCAGATATCCAGACATGGTATGGATTGTAGGTCTGTCGCCATGGGAGAGGTCTCGCCGTCCGACGAAACCAGTAAATAAGTTTTTGCTGCAGTTGTTCTCTCGTCTCTTGCATGTATTTACTGTAACAGCTAGAAGCCTGTCGCATTATTCCCCTTCTGCAGAATCTACGCTTATCTGCGAAAATCTGCGTTATTTTCTAAAATGAATAGTCGCAGAAAAGCGTAGACACCGATACCAACTATATGACTGTGCTTAATTTATTTGCCCCCTCTCTTTTAAACCAAAAATAGTGAGGGGCAGGTAATACACATTTCAATGTGTTCTGGTTGCCCAAATTACCGCAGATGCATTTACTTAAGTGTGCCTTGAACACATGCCGTTCACTCTTCACCCTTTAGCCTGATCAGGCTGAGCTTTCTGAGTAATCAGAATTTGTTATTAAGAAGAAGTTACAATCCCGACATCCCTCTGAGGAAGTTGCAGGATATTTCCCGCACAGTATCCATCTGTACCTCATTAATCCCGGTTCTCATTATTCAAAGTGTCCAGCAGAGCAAGACCAAGCATCTCAAGTGAATATGGTTTTCTGAGATATCTCCCGGCTCCAAGCTCTTGTGCACGCATGACTCTGTCGTTATCTGAAAACCCACTGGCGATCACAACCTTCACATGCGGTGAAACGACCTGAAGTGCCATAAAAGTATCGAGTCCATCCATTCCCGAGGGCATGATCATATCCAGCACGACTACGTCAACAACATTATTTTTAATATACGCAACGGCTTCTTCCCCTCCTGCAGCAGTAGCAACCGTGTAATTAAGTCGTTTCAGCATAGAAGACGCTATCAGTCTCTGCTCATAGATATCATCAACGACAAGAACATGTTCGTTATTACCTACCATAGAAGAGATCTCTGACCTTCCTGTCGCAAGTGTCATGCTTTCCCGGCTCATGGGAAAGTACACTGTAATGATTGAACCTTCTCCTGGTGTACTTTTTACATCAATAAAACCACCATGATCCTTAACAGTACTATAAACTACTGCCATTCCAAGTCCTGTCCCGCTTCTCCCCATATTTTTCTGTGTGAAAAACGGCTCAAAAATCTGCTCTGTCACCTCAAGTGTCATGCCGATACCAGTATCGGTAATACTGAAACGGACATAATCCCCTTCTTTGACCGTATCGTAGCCTTTAAGAACAGTATCGATATACACCGTATCCACGGAAAGAGTTAAGGTGCCGCCATCGGGCATCGCTTCCATTCCGTTGATCACCAGATTCATCACTGTTTTCATGAGATGAAGCCGCGATCCTTTCACATTGAGCAGGTCGTCTTTGAGTTTACACTGAACAGCAACTCTTTCATGAAGCTTTCCTAAAGCAAGAAATTCAGGAGATTGCAGATATTCTTCTAATAGTACCCTAAAATCAACGACCTCACTCACAGCGACACCTCTCCTTGCAAGGGTGAGAAGGTCCTGAACTATTGACGCAGCCTTTTCTCCGGATTGACGAATGGCTTGTATTGTAGGATACAGCGGATCATTTTTTTTCATATCCAGCAGGATGAGTTCAGGGTAGCTAACCACACCCGAGAGAATGTTATTGAGATCATGTGCCACACCACCTGCCAACGTTCCGATTGCTTCCATCTTTTTAGCTCGAATCAGTCGGGTTTCCAGTTCACGTCTTGATTCGTCAGCTTTAAGCTTATCGGCAATTTCATTCTTCAGACACGTATTCATATGCACAAGTTCAGCAGTGCGCTCCTGAACTCTACGACTTAACTCATCCTGCATTCTTTCGAGCGATTTGACTTGAGAATCTGCAGCTTCAGCAAGGGTATTAAGTGTACCATAGATGATATCAAACTCTTGGTATCCTCTCTTTTCCCGGGGAATACGATATTTAAAATCCGCCTGAATTTTCCTGGTTTCGTTAATGGTCTTTTTAAATTCCCGGGCAAGTGCCAGCCCATAAGACAACAGCCAAAAAACAAGAATTAATGTAACTCCGGCAGAGGAATACTGTACAACATCCATACTACGCTTAAGTTCTGCATTAGCAACTTCCAGTTCAGATGTCGCTGACGCAAACATCTTTGACACCGTACTCTGATTTTCAGACAGTTGAGTCTTCAACAGTGCAGTTTTACTATCGTTATGCAGTAACTCTCTGAAAGCTTCGGTAAATTGCTTGCCGGTAAGTAATAATTTTTCGACCAACAGACCATCCTGGGCATCAAGGCTGTAATCGCTGAAACGGTTTACCAGCTCATAAAAAGCAGCCATCCGAGATTGGAATTTCTGCTCAATATCGTCAGTGCTGTTACCCAATTCCATTTCATAGAAAATGGAAACGACATCCAACAGACGTGTCTGAACCCCCACAGCCGAATCAATTATGTCAAGTTCCGTTGCAGATTGCACCGCGCTTCTCTGGAAAGCATCACCGGCTTGATTCCAGCGAATGGTTTCACCTTTGATAATATTATCTTTCAGGATGTTAATATGATGTTGATGCAAAGAACCCACACCTTCTATCAACTCAGGAAGAGTTCTTCGGACACTATTGTAATGTTTCAGATTTTCTTCAGAAGTCTGTAAAAGTTTACTGAAGATATGCTCACGCTCTTTCATAATCATCGGATTGATATCTTCAGATTCAAAATTCGGTTCAGCAAGAATATCCTGGCTGGCTGTCAAGAGTGTTGCATAATGTGTTAAGCCGGAAAGAACGTCCGACTCAAGCGATACCACGTCTCCAAACGTGGTCTGTAATTTAAGTAAGCGTTTATATCTTTCTTCCGCCGTACGCGACAGAGAATTAAAGTAGCTGTTCAATAATGTTAGAAAGGCAAGTATAACAACTGAAACAAGAAAACATATCTGGCTTACCCGCACGGATTGAAAAAAAACTTTTTTCATTTGTTGTTATTGAATGATGTCGGTAGATTAGCCATTAGCCAACCACGTAGGCCGAATTTCAAGCCTTTGATGTTAGAATAGCCAAAAGTGTGCAGATAACGTATCGCGAAAACATCCCGGTTTCCTGTTTCTGTGATAACAAACACAGGCGTATCTTTCGGGATCTTTTGCCGAAATGATTCATCTTGCAGATCATCCAGGATCCCGGTAACCGTTTCACAGGGATTCGTAATAACAGCAGAATTGCTATCTGATTCTATGTCGGGTTCAGTTCTGATATCAAGCAGAGTAAACGCCACCTTGCCATCAACCTGAACACAACCATTTTCTTCGGCATGCAGAACATATGCATAAAGCTCTTCGGCTGAAACAAAACGTGCCTCGTAATCTGCAAGTGGTGCAATCGCTTCCGTCGGGAGGCCGGAATTCAGCCAATCCTTCAGGCCACCGTTATAAATCTTAATCTTGTTGAACCCCAACGCCTTGATGACAACTGCCATCTTGTATGCAAACACTCACCTATATCCCATACAATATGTAATGATAAGTCTGTTTTTATCATTACCGAGCGCAGACGATCGTTCTGAGGCTTTACTCAATGGAATATTTATGGAGCCTGGTATAAACTCGTCTCTGTATATTATTTCATCCAGTGCATTAATGAGTAGAAAGTCTGATTCACCACTACTTCTGAGATTGAGCATTTCATGAAGTTGCGCTGTTGTTATAGTGTCAAATCGTTCTATCCCCCATGCAGCATTATGCAATAGCATAATGAATAAAAGCAATGCAGCACCTGAACCAGTGACCACTTTACGTTCCATCATCTTCGTATTAACGCTCAAATTACAACACCCATTACTCTGTACATATTTAAGTACATTCTCTGTTAATTAATGTTACAAAATACAAGACCATCCTGGCAATATGTTCGAAGATTGACCCTGTGTGAATCGTTTCGCCTCGGCTCCATGTCGTTGTTTCGGCCGCTCCCCCTTAAATACTGCTCGAACCAATTTAACTTAAACAGTTTTAGAATCAAGCTTTCTGGCATGGGTATCAATAAATAATATCAACTTTACAGAGTGCACACTGAATACACGAGCCTGACAAACCACTTGTCTACTGGTAATACCTTTAGACACAGCCGTCAATCCACTACCATGTCAGGCCATGTAGCTCTTCTGCGATTTTCCTGATTTCAAGTATACAAAAGCTCCAGCCGCAGTCCAGTTTCCCTGAGCGCAAAGAGAAAAAAATTAACATCTTTTATATGATTTTAAACTGTTGCGTAATAATCTTACGAAACCCAACTTTTTCCAGATACTTTCAGATTCCCTTCAGATTTCACCCGCCAGCTGCACTCCGAAGTTACCCATTACCGAATAAATCAGATGTAGACAAACAATACCAATTCATTTAGTATTGTCAGTAATTTATTTTGTTATACAAAGGACATACGAGACCAACCGAAGAAGCACTGGTATAAACGATATACCTTGTGGCCATAAACTGCTCATTCTAATAGATTTTTTTACTTATTGATGCCTTAAATGTTGAATTTTCATAACACATTCATACCCTTAGGGCCAGTATTACAATATCTATTCAGGATGATCAGTGATAGGACGGCAGGAAGTCTTACGTAAAAGCAACATATTCAGATTTCTTGGTACCGGGATCACATGTCTCGCAACATCTTCTGAACAGGGGCTCCTTCTAGGGGCAAAATCAGGATTCATGGAGGAGCAATGGAAAGTACAAGTACAGAGGCGAGCAGTAAAAGTTCTCTTTTGGCCCGCTTAACAGGTAACCTTAGTATTCGTAGCAAGCTTATGCTTGCGTTCATGATAATGATCGCTCTGACCCTCGCGGTTGTTGCAATTACACTAACTTCTCAAACCTATGCGAATAAGACCATTGATGATCTTGTTCATGTACATGGCAAAATTGCACGGCTGAGCCTTCAGACAGATAAAACCTTGCGCGTCATGCAGGGAATGGAAAAAGATTTCCTGCTGAAGTATCAGAAGATGGGTATACAGGAAGCCAAAGCAACCTATCTCGTTCCTTTCACAGAACATGGTGGTCTTGCATATCAGACTATTTACCAGATACAGCAACTAGCAACCAACGATAGCGATCGAAATGCCGCTCAGACTGCTATGGATGCCATCAATGAATACCTCAGCGCATTCATCGGCACAGTAAACATTCTTGAACTTCGGGCTGATAAAGAATTCGGTGAGCTTGTTAAGCTCCAGGAAAGTATCGATGCTCTGCAGACAGGTGTTGATTCTTTCAATTTAATTGATCTTCGAAATAGTTACCATCAACTTAAAAGTGCACTTCAGAACTACCTCATACTTCCTGGTCGGGATGCAATCAATGCAGTCACGACTGCGCGGGATGACTTTACCGCAATGGTTGCAACATCTGATCTTTCAGATCCTCTGAAGGAACAAGCTGCCCTGCAGATTGAAGAATTCAGTAAATGGTTCACTGAAGTTACAAATACCGACGAAGTAATTGCCGCACGTATTACGGCATACGAAACTGCTGCTCATAAAGCTGACCCGGTAATTGAAACTTTTCTTTCTTCAGCCATTGATAAAGAGAAAGCGGCCACAGCACAAATGGAAACATCTACGAATCTCATTCAAAAGATTGTTCTTGGCGTTGGTGGTGTTGCGATCTTGCTTGGTATTCTTATCGCTGTCCAACTTTCCCGTGGGCTTACTCAACAGGTTAATCATATCGTCACGCTACTCGGTGAGATCGGCATGGGTAACTTCGAGGCACGTACCGAAGTGGTTAGTAATGATGAACTTGGCTCTATGGCGTCTACATTGAACGCTATGCTTGATAACATTACTGTACTTATTCAGAGCCAGGCTGAACGTGATGCAATTCAGGACTCGATTATGAAACTGCTTGAAGAAATTAGCGCCCTTACTGAAGGTGACCTGACAGCTCGAGCAGAAGTGACCGAAGATATGACCGGTGCCATTGCCGACTCCTTCAACGCCATGACGGATCAACTTTCTGATATTATTCGAAAGGTTAAATTGGCCACGGCATCGGTTGATGATACTTCTGAGGATGTTTCTAAACAGACGATTACCCTTGCTAATAAAAACATCGAACAGTCAAGAAAAGTTAGTAACGCTATTCAAGCCATCGAAACAATGGCTGAGTCTATCAAAAACGTTTCTGACAACGCTAAACAATCCGCCAACGTTTCTGAGATGTCCCGCCTGAATGCAAGAGAAGGAGCTGAAGCAGTACAAAAAACCAACTCTGCAATGAGTGAAATTCGTGAGCAGATTAATGAAACAGCCCGGTCTATTAAGCGACTTGGTGAAAGCTCCATGGAGATTGGTAACGTTATTCAGATCATCAATGACATCGCAGATCGCACCTCTATCCTCGCTCTCAACGCTTCAATTCAGGCTGCGATGGCTGGTGATGCGGGTCATGGTTTTGCTGTTGTAGCTGACGAGGTTCAGCGACTGGCTGAAAGCTCCGGTAACTCAACCAAACAGATCGAAGCTCTCGTCAAAAACATCCAGACAGAAATCAAGAATGTTAGTACCCGTATGGACGAAAGTATCGGTAAAGTTGTGCTTGGTTCACAGCTCGCCGATGGTGCACATGCAAAACTTCAGGAAATTGAACTGGTTTCCAACCAACTCGCAGATCTCATTGAGTCGATCTCAACATCAGCAATAGATCAGGTACGTGCTTCCGAAGCCATCTCCTCAACTATGATGGAAATTGGCGAAGTTACCGCTGAATCTTCACGATCATCACAGGAAACTGCAACATCTATGGATATGTTAAGCCGAACGGCACGTGATCTTCGGTCAGCTGTAGAAATGTTCAAAATATCCGACACCCCGCAGGCAGCATAAGGGTGTTATTTCATCATATTGCCTATTGATCGGTCACACGGAATGTGTGGCCAAATATGCACTACAACGGAGTAGATCATGATTCAAACCCACCGTTTTCTGCTGCTGTCTTTTAGTCTTGCTTTATGCTTCTGTCATTCTGCCTTTGCTAATGATGGAACCATTAAAATTGGATTCAACATTCCACTCACCGGAATGTTTGAACTCGTTGGTAATCATTCAAAGAATGCCGCTGAACTTATACGCAAAGACCTCATTTCCGCAGGTGGCTTAAAGGTTGGCAGTAAAACATACGATGTTGAGTTCCTATATGGTGATAACGAGTCAAACCCCACTACTGCCACGACTCTCACAGTTAATCAGGTCAGTAAGGATCAGGTGATTGGCATAGTTGGTCCATTGAGCAGCCGCCAGGCCATCCCCGTCGGTCAAATGTGCAACTCTTTTTCGACACCGATGATATCTCCATGGTCTACCTCACCTGTGACTACTCAGGATAAGCCTTATGTCTTTAGAAGTTGCTTCATTTACACTATACAAGGGCCTGTTATAACGAAATTCATGGCGAAAACTCACAACGCTACGAAGGCTGCTGTTCTCTATGATATTGTCAGCGCATATCCTCGCGGTATGGCAAAAACCTTCAAAGACGCTTTTGAGGAAGCGAACGGCAAAGGGTCTGTTGTTCTGTTTGAAGAATTCAGAACCGGTGATCAGGACTTCAGAAAGCAACTTACCCGCATTAAAAATTCCGACGCTCAGTTCATATTTACCCCACAGCACTATAATGAAGTTCCGTTAATCATAAAGCAGGCCAAAGAACTCGGCTTAACCATTCCTATTATCGGCAGTAATTCCTGGGCAGGCGGTGACCTTATCGGCGAATGCGGCAGCGATTGTGATGGCCTTTTCTTTACTGGTAACTATGCTCCTGGTGGCGCTACCGGTATAAACAAACAATTTGTTGATCTATACACTGCGGCCTATGGCGCCCATCCCGACGAACCTGCCGCCCTTACCTGGGATGCCGTCAGGGTTCTTCTTCAGGCAATACAGGATACTGGCGGTCTCAGCGGTGATTTACTCGCTGATCGTAAATCAGTAAGAGATGCTCTTGTTAACGTACATGATTTCGACGGAGCATCCGGCATGATGAGTTTCAACGAGACAGGAACTCCAAGCAAATGCGCAGTCATTGTAAAGATTGAAAAAGGTATCTTTACATTCCACGAATCAGTATGTCCGTAATATATACAAATGGCAGTGAGTACATTGCTCACTGCCATTTGTATTGATAACTTCTGACCTTCAAACCAATACGCTGTTGAGTCAAATAATAGCAGCCATTTGCGTAGCAACATGATGCCATTATTTTCAAACAGCTCAAGCAGGCACGAATTCTTATGGAATACGTCAAAACCGGCCTTACAGACAAGCATAAGCAGCTGCTTGAATATCTGAAAAGTGCTTATCTGCAGAAACTCAATATTGATATCAGTGTTGAGGACAGTACTCGGCAAGGAGAAGTGCAGGTACGTGAAGGAATTGTAGTATCTGCGCATTGCGGATTACTTCACGGCAATGGCGCAATACTCACCCTTGTACAAATGGTTGCTCCTTGCATAAAGGCAACAGAAAACGTCGAACAAGTACAAAAAACAGTCTATTTTACAATACAGCAGATCGAACGATTTCTGGGTGCTTTAAAAAACACCCCCGCTTCAACCCCTCCTATTGATGAAGAAGAAATTCTTCTCGAAGCGAAACTGCTCTTGTTCCAATTCAAGTATAAGCTCGCGGTAGAAAAGCTGGTTTCCATACTGCGTTGCAACCGTTTTTTCTACCCGGCATGGCTCTGGCAGTCACGCATACTCACCCGGCAGGATTACATCAGTAAGGCTCTGGATGAAGCTTACCGGTGGGGTAATCATGATCAGGATATATGGCGGGAATCCCGTAAGATACGGCCGCAACTAGGTAATAGTGCTGAACCTGTTAAACGTTGTATTTTCTGCTGGTCAATCCTTTCAAACTCCACGAGTTGTGATCATTGCAAAGCATTTCTTGTCATAACCGGACAACCACTCCCGACTGACCTCAAACATGAAGAGATAAAGATTACGCTCAGCTTATATGAGCAGGCATTGCAAAGTGATAAAAACAATTCGCGCACAGCCTATTCTCTCGCTCTTGGGAATTTCAATCTCAAAGAATACCAAAGAGCCCTGATGTATCTCCGTCTTGCCGCGAAGCTTTCACCGCAATCAACTTTATACCAGAAAAGTCTTTCTCTTTTACTCGCTATTGTCAGAACCCATTCCGATTCTAATCGATATACAAAAACGCAACCCGCCGGCAATTCAAAGAGTTACGCTACCATTCTAATGATTGAAGACAGCCAAACCTCTCGCAAGGTACTGTCTATGCTCTTTAATCGTTTACAGTATACTGTTATTGAAGCTGCTACCGGCGCTGCAGCTCTAGCTGCTGCAGCTGAAAACAAACCGGATCTCGTTCTGCTCGACGTTATGCTTCCCGATATAAACGGTCATGAGTTATTACCTCAACTCAGGGGATTCAAGCATATTGACACGATTCCTGTCATCATGCTGACCGGCAAGCAAAATTCAAAGGATAAAGTACTGGGTATCCAGGCAGGAATAAGCGAATTTGTAACAAAGCCGTTCAACCCCGAAAAGCTTACGGAACTTGTCAAAAGCTATCTGCCACCTGCTGGCAATGCCATGTCATCAGAAGCAGTTCCTCAAGCTGAAGCCCTGAAGAACATAAAAACTTCAGGCAATATACAACAACCGGAATCACACGCTCCCGCTGTCGCTCCCGACAAAAATCATACACCAACCTCAGCTTCTTCTGTCTGCGAAGCAGTTCAAAAGTCCCCTATCCAAAAGAGAAACGGCAAAAAATCAATTTTTGTCATTGAGGACAGTCAGACTTCACGCAAAGTACTGTCCATGATACTTGGGCGTAACGGGTTTGACATTTACGAAGCAGCCACAGGCCAGGAAGCAATAGAGCTTGCCCATACGATACAACCCGATCTGGTTCTTCTTGATGTAATGCTACCTGATATGACCGGCTATACTATTCTGCCTCAACTTAAACAGGTTCCGCACTTTGAGAAATTGCCTGTCATTATGCTTACAGGAAAACGTGCTCCTTCGGATCGTATGAAAGGTATGCTTGCCGGTACAAACGAATACCTTACCAAACCTTTTAATCCTGAGAAATTGCTCTCCATTATTGGCGGATACATTTGATTTTAGACGTAAATATTTAACACCCGGTTCGCGTAACCCATGACAACACTTAATGAGATAATAGGTTTAATAGACCAGCAGATCATACAGGAAGAGCAGGCAGCTGCAGCATCCTCTCCTGCCTCAAAAGTACTCACTCACCAAGAGCGGATGATAAAGTATGTCCTCATTCGTATCGGCAAAGAACTACTTGCAATACCTATTGATGGGCTTTCTGAGATCGGTACTATGCCTGCTGTCACCCAACTCCCTAACCTGCCTGTCTGGATTAAAGGTATAGCAAACAAGCGAGGTGAAATTATATCCATAATCCACCTTGATCTACTGCTGAACACTGTCACACCGGACAACACGCACATGCAAAAGCTTGCTGTACTGCATAATGGCAAAATGAAGGTAGGAATATGTATTGATCAAGTTATTGCCACTGTCTCACGACCTGAATCGGACCAAGTTACCAACCAGGATACCGCATTTAAACAGGCGGAACCTGATGTGTTCAGGGGGGCACTCCATATCGACAATGTTCTGTATCAGGTGCTTCACCCTGAGGCATTTTTGGCTATGGACCGTCTCAAGCTCTACTATTCACATGTTTAGCGAATTGATGAAAATTAATTTTGAATTATCAGACATCCGTAATCGATTAACATTTCAATCTTTTTTCGTTTGCGTAAGGGAGATATAGATGTCGCATTCACAAAGGGCAGAACTCGCCGGAATTCTTTTCCTGGAAATAAGTGGGTATATACCTGAAATTGAGACAGGTCTTTCGTTGCTCCAGCATTCAGCATACGACCTTAAAGCACTCAATGAAGTGTACAGACTTTTCCATAATATCAAAGGTGCGGCCTCGCAGGTTGCGTATATGAGTTTAAGCAACTCTGCAGCGATTTGTGAAGCTGTTGTGGCAGATATGCTTGAACACAGTACTCCAGCCTCCGAGCCTCAGCTTATATTCCTTGATAGTGTCAATGATAAAATAAAGGCCTTTTGCTCTCTTGACGTTAAATCAGCTCGTGAGGAAGATTCTCTTTTGACCGAAACGCTATCGTACTTCCAGAAGTTGATGCGTAAATGCGGTCAGCAAAATCCTATTGTCCTTCCTGAGTATCTGCAAAGTTTAATTTCTACAAAGATGAATAATTTCTCCGAACCTGATGGTCAGAACGAACGTTCTCACCCCCCTGCCCATGATATAAAAACAGAATGCCTGGCTTCACTTCGCTCAATATTCCCGTTATTGCAAGAGCTTACCAGCTGTTCCTCAGGAATCGGTGAAACGCGCCTGCCAGATACTTTCTTTTACTCAATACACAATGCTGTGACAACTCTTGCAGAGTGTTCAGAAGCTGCCGGACTTCTCGACCAACATGAGCTTTTATCTGATTTTCTGCTCATTTTAGACAAGCTCCATACAGCTACTCCGGCAGAAAATTTTCAGACAACGGAATTACTACTCGAGTTCCTTTCGTACTTAGATCTTGTTTTTGCCCTTCCACCCGAGGAGGGCAGTCAGGCAATTGCTAAAATCAAATCATCTTTTTCAGAATTTTGTGAATTACTCGATACAGATAATATTCCTGGAACCAGCTTGTTATCTCTGAAGATTGAATTTTCTGATGATAAACACATCGAACCGTCAATGAACCTCGATGGTTCGACTGATGCGACTGAAGATGTTCAAAATTCTATAGACTTTGACGATGCCTTCTGGTCCGAAATCTCTCCTGATGATCAAAGCGATGAAATCGCTAACCATTTTTCCTTAAAAGAAGTGGAAGATACTGATTCTCAGCTAAGTCGTTCTGATGAAGAAATAGAACTGCTGGCAATTTTTCAGGCTGAGTGTGAAGAACATTTGCAAACAATCAGCATAGAACTCAATGCACTTGAAAGAAAGGTAGATGAAAAAATTGAGATAACCGATGAACTCCTCGGCAGTATAAGCCGCATGCGTCGCGGCGTTCACACTCTTAAGGGTGCAGCAGCAATGACTGGTTTTGATGCAATTGCTACCTGCGCGCATTCGTGCGAGGACCTGCTCGATTGGCTCCATGATGACAGTAGAAACATCATCCCGGAAGATGTAAAAATAATCGCAGAGGCTATTGACGCTATAGAATTACTCTCACAACCATCCTCTGGTGAGTTGTCTCGTGATGCTCACCTTGTTATCTCAGAGTCTCTTACGTCTTATCTTCAGCAACGTCAAAACGAACTATCCTTCCTGTCTTCGTTTGAAATTGACCAGCAACAAGAACCATTTCATGATGTTTTTTCAGAACTTGATATTGATGGTGCTGCAGACTCAGCGGTATTGGAAAAAGTTGATATAAATGATGTTGTCACTGCAATTAATTCTACAGAGCCGTTCATCCCCAACCCTCAAGCCTCTCTTATACAGAATAGCCAGGAAGATGAATTCGAACTACTGACAATATTCCAGGCAGAATGTGAAGAACATTTACAAACAATTACCGAGGAACTCAATTTTCTTCATATTGAAATTCAGTCAGAATGCCTTCTGACCCAGAGTCTTCGAGATTCCCTCAGTCATATGCGTCGGGCTTTTCACACTCTGAAAGGCGCTGCGGCAATGACTGGTTTTGATGGAATTGCGACCTGCGCCCATTCATGTGAAGATTTGCTCGACTGGCTACATGACGATAGTAACACCATTCTCCCTTCAGATATAGCCGTTATTGCCGAAACAATTGATACGGTTGAAAATATCTCGCAGCAATCCAACAGCAATACAACAGAAGATGTTGCAGTAATTGCCAGATCCGTAACAAATCACCTGCTACAACGGTCCACACAGACAAAACCTGACACTGAGCTTGTAATCGAGAAAAATGCAGCTTCGGAAAACGTTGAAACGACGTATGATACAACGGAACTGTTAGCTTCTGAGGATGCTTTCC
>JBFHGS010000041.1:0-26411 GCA_041582995.1 Desulfopila sp.
CCGTACCTGCCGGAAAAAAAGTGTAAGTAGACTGATAGTTCTATCTACATCTGTAAACAGGAATGGCAGTGACTGCTATACTTAAATGAAGGTAACGACTTACGGGGTACATAACCCTTTGATGTATTACGTCTTAAATCTGTAACTGATTGCAGTGTACCCTATTTGGACAAGCGTAGCTTCTCGAAGGTTAGCAAAGGTGCCGAAAGCCATCTATGCAGGAAATACAACGCAAAACGGGGAGACAAATATACTATCTGTCTCCCCGTTGTACTGGTGTTGCAGGAATGAACCTCTGATACTTATCTGTAATAGAGGCTCGGGCTGCCCATGGTGAGCAGTGCCTTATGCAGATTGCGGCGGAATTCACGCCTATCCCAGATTCCCTGGATATGTCCACGGCGAAGCGCATTCCTGGCCGAATGGTAATCCGGCGGAATATCTACCCCTGTTGTCTCGCGGATAACGCGTGGTCCGGCAAATCCAACCCGGCTTGAGCGAATGGCGAACTGGTACGGTGAACAGCCGAGAAATGATGCAACCGGCCCGGCGTAGCTGTTGTTATCGTAGACAACGATATACAGGCCGCCGGAGTCGATATATTCACGAACTGCCATAGTACACTTCGGCATCTGCACTACACCCAGAGTTCCTTCCTGGATACGGATGCCGCCTGTTGTATGCACATAGGCGAGCAGTGGGCGTTTCTTGCGCTTGGCAAGTGCGCAAGCCTGGGCGAATTTCTCACCTTCTGCACTGCCCACGGTTCCGTTACGGAAGTCTGAGTAGAGCATGGTGGTGACGATTTTAATATCATTCACCTTGGCATGGAATGTGAGATTACCCGCATTCTTACCGGTCTTCTGTTTGGATGCTTCCAGTCGTTTAGTGAAACCTGTGTACTCCAGAGGGTTACCCGAGGAGAGATTGGAGTTAAAAAATCGAATGGAACCGTTATCGAAAATATTTTCGAGATACCATTGATACTCCAGCGGGAAGTGATGCCCGCAGGTCTCACATACACCTGCAAACTCGCCATAGAGGTCAGGAATCCAGAGATCCTTACATCCCTGCTTCTCAGTGTTCGGGCAGGTAACTGTTCTGTCTTCGTTTGCCAGAGGGCTGGTATAGGTGTCAGTCAGTTCAAGCGGATCAACCAGGCGGACTTCCTCTGTTTGGGATGGCGCGTAGGTGATAAGTCGTGTAGGTCGTTTATCCTTTTTCTTGGATAAAAGATCCATGACAGCCGTTACAGGCTCTGTCAGGCGTTTGATCATCACAGAACCTTCACCTGAGACATCCTTTATGACTTTACGAACCTGTTTCTTGTGGTTTTTCAGGATATCGTAACGAAGGGTGTAGTAGACTTTTTCTGTTTTAACCCGGGTAAGGTTATACCAGTTGAGAGTTGCTTCCGGCTCACCTGTGTAGCCGCCGATACCCATAGCCCAGTATTTTTTGGAGCGCAGTGCGAGCAGCCGTTTGACCTCTTCTTTGTTGAGATCCCAGCTGACCATGACCTGATCTTCCTGGTCCGTATTGGTTTTCTTGCGGCGGATCTCCCAGGAACGGAATGCTTTGAAATTCTTCGTCTCCAGCACAACCTTATCGGTGGCACGGATCATTTCATTTCTGAGCTGGGCAAAAAAAGCGAAGTCATCGCGTCGGGCACCCAGTTGCGGTTCTTGAATAATCCGGTCGATGGTACCTTTTTTAAGGTTATCAAAGGCGGTAAGACGAAGTCTGTCTGCACACACTTCGATCAGTTCCTTCGGCACCTTTGAGCCTTCTCGGATCTTGCCTTCAATAGCTGCGGCACCTTCCGGCGAAATAACAGAGTAATAGCCATGGCTCGCCATCATCCTGTAGTCGGAAAGACCGATAGCTTCAGCACCACCGGAACCACCCTCTGAAATCATAGAGATCACAGGTACGCGTAGTTTGGTCATGGCGTAGATGTTACGGGCAATCTGCTGGGCAGCACCCGGATACTCCTCTACAGGATACGAACCGGGGGTGAAGATATAACTATGGATAGGAATACCTTCTGTCTCAGCTACCTTCATAATACGCAGGGCTTTTTCGTTACCCTCGGGCTTACAGGATCCACCGTTCCTGAATTCTTCGCCGTGACCGCTCTCCTGTCCGATAACCATGACCGAAGAAGTGTAGGTCTTGTTCTTTACCCGACGAACGATTGTCGCCTTGGCGCAGACCATGGCCGGATCGATATTGGCATCATCCTCACCACCAAGCTCTGTATAGTCCTCGTAGACATTTTCGAGAATGTCCTTGAGGCTGAAGCGTTGAATGGAGCGGACGATACGTACTCTCTCCATCGGGGTGAGATGTTCTTCGGCCCGTTCTTCGAGAAAGCTGATGGAATCGTTAAGTTTACGTATTTCACTGGCGAATTCATCTTCTGTATGGTCGTAGACAGTCAGCTTGAGTTTCTCGCAAGATGCCTTAAAACCTTCCAGGTTACCCCAGTTGATATAGTCTTTAATCTGGAGAAGATAGTTAATCCGCTCTTCGATTTTTTGAAGCTGTTTGAGTTGCTTGTTCATAAAAATGTTCCGTCTGATTACATCGATCTAGAAGGCCAGCAGACGATCCAGGTTATTTTTCAGGTATTCCAGATTGGTGATAATCGGGTTTCCACTCGAATTTTCACCACGGATAACCGTCTCGTCAATAAACTGCGCGGCTCTTGCCTTTGCCTCATCCATGTCTTTACCCCATACTAGGGCTAGAGCCAGGTTCGGGTCGAAGTCACTGGGGATGGTGTATGGGCGGTCGAAAGGAACATGAGTATAGACTACAGACCAGTCATGCTCCGGAAAGGAAAAATCGGTAATGGTGCCGATCCAGGGGGCAAAACCACGATGAGTATCTTCGGCCACTATGCGCAGCTCGATGGATGCTCCCTTAAACTCAATGGCACTCTGCTTGTAGCCGATCTTGTCACCGAGAGCGAGACGAATCTGCTCACGGATGAGGTTCGGCTGCTTGCCATCCAGATAGCTGATTCTGGCAGAAATGTCATTTTCAACCTGGATTCTGGTGTTTACTTCCAGAAGATAAGGCTGGCCTGTTCTGGTGACGATCCATTCCCATGTGCCTACATTGTCGTAATTAACATAGTTGGCAAGTTTCAGAGAATATTCGACAATCTTATCGAGAACCTTCTGTTCGTCGAAGTCGTAATCAAAGCAGGAATTATGAAATCCTGGTGCTGCCTCAACACGTTTCTGACGCCCGGTTGACTGGATGGTACAGTTACGGGAACTGAAGTGCATCCGTTCACCATGCCGTGAGCAGACTAACTGTACCTCGAGATGATTGAAATCCCGGATGCACTGCTCTATCAGAACACCACCATCACCGAACTGGCGTTTGGCATAGCTCTGCAGCTGGCGATAAATTCGCCTGAATTGTTCGATCTCGGTAACTTCTTCAATGCCCATGCCACCGCCGCCGGCAGCTGCCTTGACGAGGATGGACGGGTCCGAGATACCTTGAGCGAGCTGGTCTTCGAGCAGCCGGGCGGCTGTCTCTTCAGCTTCCATCTCGTTGTAGATCGGAGCGTCAGTGCCGGGAATAGTCGGGATACCAAGTTTATTGGCGACCCGTTTCGTATTAATCTTGTCTCCCAGGTTTTTGATAACTTCCCAGTTGGGGCCGATAAAGGTCAGTGCCCGGTCACGTATGGTTGCCCTGCGGGCGAACCGGAAGTCTTCAGAGAAGAAACCGTAGCCGGGATGAATGGCTGTGCAGCCCGAATAATCGGCAACTGCGAGAATGTCATTGGGATCCGTATAACTGGTGATGCGCCAGGCATTCTGACCTGGTCCGCTGGTTATGTTACGCTGCACATGCTCGGAGTCTTTGTCTGCCTCGGTGTACACGACAGTATAGTCGAGCCCGAGGTCTATGCAGGCGTTCATGATGCGGATGGCAATCTCACCACGATTTGCTATGAGTACCTTTCCTTCCAAACTTTACCCTCATGATTTGCTATTTTATTCTGTGGTTGGTGGGCATTAGCTGATACTAAAAAAACTCCGATCTTCTGAAAAAAGAAGAATCAGAGTCCGTAGTACAGAAAAACGAAATTACTATAGTCACGCAACGTCAAATAGAAAAGAGAAAATGTTTAATTTTCTAAGAGAGATTATCGTTAGCGCTATCATAGAAGCTAAACATGAGTTTCTGCTTGACAAGAGAATTGAATATCCATACAAGCTATGCTAAATGAATTGTTCCCGGAAAACGCACTCCGGTTGCTTTTTCACTCCGGCGTGATAATCGTCTGTATGTACAGGTGAATACGCGCAAAGAATGTTGACGAGTGCGGACCCTCTTGATGCGTTTCTCGCTTTCTGAGGAAAATAAATTCAAACAAAGAAATGAACATCGAAATCGAATCTGACCAGGAGGAGCCCGCTGAACGTAAGGGCTTTTTCAAACAATTGATGTCCAAGGTGCCGTTCGGGCGCCCTGAAACTACGGAAGATCTGGAAAACGAAATCCTCGAGCTGCTTGAAGAGGGGGAAGAACACGGACTGATCACCCGCCTTGAAGAGAAGATGATAAATTCCATCTTCGATTTCCGGGATACCCTTGCAGCAGAAATCATGACGCCCGCAGCCGAGGTAGTCAGTCTGGACGCTTCTTTGGCGATGTCCGAAATTATCAATTCAGTAATTGATAACGGATTTACTCGTGTGCCGGTGTATCGTGGTAATCCCGACAAGGTTATCGGAGTACTGCACGCCAAGGATCTGCTCAAGATCTGTGCAAGTGTCGTCGGTAAACAGGAACCGATGCAGCTTGAAGAGTTTCTGCGACCTGTCTATTTTGTTCCGGAAAATAAACGTATTGTTGATCTTTTACGCGAATTCCAGATGCGCAAAAATCATATGGCCATGGTTACCGATGAGTTTGGTGCCGTGCGTGGTCTCATCACCCTTGAGGATATTGTAGAGGAAATAGTCGGTGAGATTGATGACGAATATGATGATGAGCAGGATGCTATCGAGAAGGTTGATGAAAATACAATAATAGTTCATGCTCGTCTTGATATAGAGGATATTGAGGAATATTTCGATGTTGAGTTGCCGGAAGGTCCTTATGAATCCGTGGGCGGACTGGTAATTCATATGCTTGGTCGCCTTGGGAAGAACGGTGACAAGGTGCAGGTGGACAAGCTTGCATTTGAAGTCAACAGTGCATCTAAGCGCCATATAAAAATGGTGAGAATAGAGCGAATAAGTGGCGGAGACGCTGGCGAATGAGTTCCTTCCTTCGTCGGCGGCCGCAGGTAATTGCGCTGCTGACCCCACTGCTGCTGTGGTGTGCATATCCCGGTGGCGGGGAATTCTGGCCATTGCTTACCATAGCATTGGTGCCGCTCATGGTTGCCCTGACGTTTATGAACGCCAGACAGGCATTGTGGACCGGTCTTGTGGCGGGAACTTTGCAGTACCTGCTTCTGCTCTACTGGATCGTCGTCGTTCTTGGCAGATATGGGGGGTTGCCGATATTTATCGCGGTTCCGGCCCTTGTTCTGCTCGCGTTCTACATGGCAATCTATCTTGCAGTATTTACCCTTCTTGGCAGGTTGCTTTTCACAGCTGCGAACCCATGCGTTGTACTCTTTTCTGTTCCGGCTCTCTGGGTTGGTCTTGATTGGCTGAGAGGGCAACTCTTCACCGGTTTTCCCTGGATGGATATAGGCTACGCACTTGGCAGCGTGCCGCAGTTAATTCAGTCTGCAGATATTTTCGGACACGGAGGCTTGTCATTTCTTGTGGTGATGATAAACGCCTGTCTCGCTCTTATTGTATGCGGAAAGAAAGAATGGCGGAAGATACTACCTCTCGCCATCCCGACATGCGTACTGCTCTGCATTACCGGGTATTATTCGAATACCCGCTGGCAGGATGTTGAAGAGAATCTGAATGTTGCAAAAAATGATTCGATTGTAATCGGTATTGTTCAGGGAAATATTGACCAGAGCATTAAATGGTCACCGAATAACCAACAGCAGACTCTTTCTGTCTATCTGCAGAACTCTCAGTCTCTTTTCAAGGAAAAACGTCCAGATCTCATTGTCTGGCCGGAAACGGCGTTGCCGTTTTATCCTCAGACCTACCCAGATTTCGGGTTGCTGCAGGGCTTTGTCGCACAGTTCGACAGTGCAGTACTTACCGGTGCTCCCTGGTATGAAATAGTGGACCGAAAAACAAAAGATATTCGGTATTATAACAGTGCCCAGCTACTTGAGCCGCAAGGGAATTTCGGCAGTTATTATTACAAATCTCATCTTGTTCCCTTTGGCGAATATGTGCCGCTTAAAAAACTGCTACCCTTTCTGGCACCTCTCGTTGAGGCGGTGGGTGACTTCAGCCCAGGCGAGATTGGAGAACCTCTTGAGTGGCGGGGGGCCAGGATCGGAGTACTCATCTGCTTTGAAGCGATTTTTCCGGATATTGCCAGAGCCTGGATTGAAAGTGGCGCAAATGTTCTTGTAAATTTGACCAATGATGCCTGGTATGGTAAATCCAGTGCCCCGCATCACAGCATGGTCATGAGCGTTTTTCGTGCAGTGGAGAACCGTCGAAGTGTTGTGCGGTCAGCAAATACCGGGATTTCCGGTTTTATTGATCCGTTAGGCAGGGTGGAGGAACCATCTGAAATATTCACGACATGGGCGCAGGCGGAAAATGTTCCGCTTATGAACGGGAAGACTATCTTTGTGCGCTGGGGTTATATGTTTCCGCCGGGGTGTCTGGTGATGGCACTGTTGCTGACGAGTATTACTGTCAGGCAAAGAAGGCGGTCTGCCAGCAAGAGTTAGCGAATTCCGTAAAATTCATTATAATAGTGTTGAATCGGATCGGCCGTCTCGTATGTTTCGGGGCGATAGAGGGATCGGATTTTTTTTTTACTTGAAATTCATACGTTTGGATAAGAAATTATGTCTATTGAAACAGGTGCTGCGGTATCAAAGCAGATCATTAATGATCTGAAAGGTCGGATGTTGGCCTTGAAGGAGCATCTTTGACTTACCCCGCAAGAAGGAAGAACTGGAAAAATTAGAACGACAGACTCTGGCTCCCGATTTCTGGAATGACGCAGCTCAGGCTCAGAAAGTGCAAAAAGAACATGGCCAGATTCAGGACGTTATAAAAGAATGGGAAGATCGTTGGGCTGCTATTGAAGAACTTGAGTTGTTGCTGGAGATGGCTTCCGAGGAAGGTGACAGCGACTCCGAAGTTGAGGTGGCGGATAGTCTTCGGGTAATAAAGAACGATATTTCAATTGCAGAAGTGGAGTGCATGTTCTGCGGGGAACATGATGCCAGCAATGCTATTGTTTCAATTCATGCAGGAGCCGGAGGTACTGAGGCGCAGGACTGGGTAGACATTCTGCTGCGTATGTATCTGCGCTGGGCTGAAGCTAAGGGAATGAAAACAGATATCCTGGATTACCTGCCGGGTGATGAGGCAGGTGTAAAGGGTGTAACCATTATGTTCAAAGGGCGTAATGCCTACGGTTACCTGCGCTCGGAACTGGGAATTCATCGTCTGGTGCGTATTTCCCCTTTTGACTCCAGTGGTCGAAGACATACTTCATTTGCCTCGGTAATGGTTATGCCGGAGCTGGATGATAGCGTTACCGTGACCATAGATGACAAAGATCTGCGCATCGATACCTACCGGGCAAGTGGTTCCGGCGGGCAGCATGTCAATAAGACCGATTCTGCCATACGTCTGACCCATTTGCCGACCGGGGTTGTGGTGCAGTGCCAGAATGAGCGATCACAGCATCGCAACAAGGACACGGCCATGAAAATGCTTGCAGCTCGTCTGTATGAGCTGGAGAAGCAGAAGCAGGCGGAACAGCAGCAGGGGTTGACCGGTGATAAGAAAGATATCGCGTGGGGCAGTCAGATACGTTCCTATGTCATGCAGCCATACCGGATGATCAAAGATCATCGCACTGACCATGAGGTAGGCAACGTCGAAGCTGTCCTCGATGGTAATCTCGATCCGTTCATCAAAGCCTACCTGTTGTGGAAGAGGTAGGTAGAAGGTCCGGGACAATCCGGTCCGGGAGATATTGTTATTTCTGATAAGCAAGCTAAACGATGTGCCAAGTGCGGGGCCTGTACTGTTGTCTGTCCTGTGTATACGGCGAGTGGCGGCAAAGAATTTTATTCGGGACGTGGGAAGAAGTATCTGCTGGAAATGATGGGAGAGGGTAAACCTTCTCCCATATTTGAGGATATCTTTTCCAAATGTCTGCTTTGCGGTGCTTGTGTCAAGGCATGCCCGCGTGATGTTGATATAACCGCTGAAGTACGAGAAGCCAGAGCTGGCTTCACAGAGTTCTACGGTGAGCATGGTTACCGTAAAGCACTGGCGCGGAAAATCCTGGAACACCCTGAATTGCCGAGTGTTATGCGAACTTTCGGCAGGTCTTTTGTCGAACTGGCAGGCAAAACACTACCGAAAGAGAGTGGTTTGCGGTTGCAACTGGCTCTTCTTGAGCACGAGGTCCCTGAAGGGGACGCCTCTGTTGCATCAGTAAATACTCCTTCCGCGCATCTGGAAAATATCGTGTACTTTCCAGGTTGCAGTGCGACACATCTCTACCCTGAGATAACTGAGTCCTGTCATTCCCTTTTTCATTCCCTTGGTTATAATCTTATCATTCCTGATGGTCTGGCCTGTTGCGGGTTGGCTATCGATTCAGCAGGAGATTTTGAACGGAGCAGGGAACTGGCACGTAAAAATATACTCGCGCTTGAACGTCATGAAGGGCGCATCATGGTCTCATGTGGTTCCTGCTATGCGCACTTGCGTCGATACAGGGAAGTGCTGGCGGATGATCCGGCTTGGAAAGACAGAGTAGACTATGTTTGTGAGCGCCTGGTTGAGTTAAGTCAGTTGCTTGACCAGTGCCTTCCTGAAAGCAGTCTAACTGATGACAGGCAGATTGCTGATTCAAAAATACGAGTTTTTTATCATGATCCCTGCCATCTGCGTAATGAGTTGAACATCACACGCGAGCCTCGCAATCTACTTGGCAGGTTCAAGGTTGTTGAACTGGTTGAGCTTGAGGATGGTCCACAATGTTGTGGACAGGGAGGGCTCTTTCATCTCGGAGCTCCGGAACTTTCTGCAATTATACGAGATGATCTTGCAACACGCGTTCTCGCCTTACAGCCTGACATCATAACGACCGGTTGTTCAGGATGTATGATGCAGTGGAAAACTGCACTTGCCGCAGCAGATAAAAAACTGCCGGTGTTACATCTTGTTGAACTCCTTGCTCGCTTACAGAAAGGTATATTGCAGGGGTAAACTGGATTTCTCATCAGGATCAGCTGGTAGTGATGTGTACCGGATTGTTGTTTAATCCTTTTGTGAGAATATCTTCTTATGTATTGGAGCGCTGGCATAGACGCTACGATAATCTCCGGCTGATTGAAGCTCTGCAGCCCCCATATCTATCATTGCTGCCATCGTGGTCGCCGGCGAGAGGATCTGAACGTTTTAAGAATATGATTCCAGTGTACGGATGCGGCCTGAAAATTATCTTAATTGTTACGATGGGAAACAGTTACAGAATGCAGGTGGTCGAACAGGGGCAGAATGAGTCAGTTCTGGTTGAGTACTCTGTTAAAGTCTTTTGAAAATTCGATGATACTGGAAGACGTTCAGGGACATGCAAAAAAATGCAGCCTAATATTCTGGCTGCATTTTACGAGAGGAGAGAGGGCGGCCGGACGTCCTGGTAAACTTCCGGCCTGGGGTCTGCAAGGTGATTAATCCTGCAGTACTGATTCTACCGGGGTATAATCGTAACCGAATGCTTCGGCAACGGCTCTACAGGTAAGTTTTCCGTTTACAACGTTTAAGCCGGGAACAATCTCGGAGTTGTCCTTGCAAGCTTTCTTCCAGCCTTTGTTGGCGATTTGCACTGCGTATGGAAGGGTCGCATTGGTAAGAGCAAGAGTAGATGTCTTGGCATACGCACCCGGCATGTTGGCAACACAGTAGTGCACGATTCCGTCAACTTCGTAAGTGGGTTCTGAGTGAGTTGTTGCCTTAGAAGTTTCAAAGCAGCCACCCTGATCGATAGCAACATCGACAAGTACAGAGCCTTTCTTCATAACCTGCAGCATTTCGCGGGTAACCAGTTTCGGAGCTTTTGCACCAGGAATAAGAACTGCGCCGATAACGAGATCAGCCTGAGCCATCAGTTCGCGAAGTTTCGGTTTGCTGCTCATTACCGGAATGCAGTTGCTTGGCATAACATCGCTTAAGTAACGCAGACGATCAAGGTTGCTGTCGAGCAGATACACTTTGGCGCCGAGACCACAGGCCATTTTCGCAGCGTTGATACCGACTATACCGCCACCGATGACGATGACGGTTGCAGGCTCAACACCCGGTACGCCGCCGAGAAGCACACCACGGCCACCGAAAGGCATTCCCAGATGCTGGGCGCCCTGGATAGCTGCCATACGCCCGGCCACTTCACTCATAGGAATGAGCAGCGGCAGGGAGCCGTCAGCTTTCTGGATAGTTTCATAGGCAATGTTGACTGATTTAGCTTTTATCAGCGCCTGGGTCTGAGGCTCATCTGCGGCAAGGTGCAGGTAGGTGAATACGATCTGGCCTTCACGGATCATAGCGTATTCTGATGGCTGAGGCTCCTTGACATGCATTACCATGTCGGATTTTGCATAGATCTCTGCAGGAGTATCAATAATGGTAGCTCCGGCTGTGACGTATTCTTCATTTTGAAATCCGCTGCCAACACCTGCGTTGTTTTCTACAAGAACAGTATGTTTATTGGCTATCATGACCTCTACACCTGCCGGAGTCATAGCTACACGGTTTTCAAGTACCTTAATTTCCTTCAGAATTCCAACGATCATCTTTTCACCCCTTGATTATTGTGTGAGAAAATTCTTCCCGATGTGACCCCGCCCCAGGAGGAGAGGAGGGAGCGAAGCCACATCAAGAATCTTGCCTGCTATAAAATATATGGGACTTTCAGATTGTAACCTTCGTAGACGATGAAACTCTCTACGGTTTGGACATCTTCAATTTTTGTGACCTGGCCGGTAATGAATTCTAGCAGGGAATTGTCTTCGTTCAACAAAACCTGAAGAATCAGGTCATATCTGCCTGTTACTACACCTGTAGAAACAACACCTCTAAGCTTGCTGAATTCTTCTGCTTTTTTTTGCAATTCCATCGTTTTGAGCTTTACGCCAAGGTAGAGCAGGTTGTGACCGCGAAGAGCATCAACTCTGATGTTACCGGATATGTCGAGTAAGCCTTCCTCGATCATCTTGTTGACACGACTACGGACTGTATTTTCGGTGATGGCGAGATCCTTAGCAATCAGCTTAAAGGATTTACGACCGTCTTTAAGGTGCCGGATAATTTCCACGTTGGTTGCATCAAGTTTCATATACTTATATCCGCCGATTTTGAGTGAGTAATAGCCTGGTCAGATCAACAAAACGATATAATCTTTGTTTCTCCTGTATACGGGCAATTGCGTAAAAAGTCAAAAAAAAAGAATCAGATCTTCGAAAACCTAAAAAATATATTATGATCGTGAGGAAAAAACAAGGCAGTTCTATTGATGTCAACAGCTTAACGTATGAGCATCTCAAACGCGATATCAGTGTATGACGAGGGAAGGCACATCTGTAAACATGTAGAGGCAGGGTTTGATTGCTCTTTTACAGTTGAAACAATGATTGATATACGAAAACCTGACTGATGGTTAAACAGGTACGGCCGAAAACAGGATCTGTTTCCGGCCGCAGTAGAGCTAACAGAAAAAACTCTTAGCTTATCCATCTTCCCCGGTAAGCATGGTGAGGTGTCAGGAGTATACAATGATATATGCTGCGACGACTCAATATTAAAATCAATACTGTGATTGGTAGAGTTACTTGTGACGAACGCAGTTTACGCCTCATTCCTCTCCCTCACCTGTTCAAGCTGAGATTAAGAGGTAATGCAAAAATATTTAACAGTTATGATCTGTCTTTGGTGATTTTGCTGGATGGATCAATTTTGATCCGCAGCAGGAGCACATTGACCCACCGCTTTTGTGGCACATGCCGGTCAGTCCATGACTCGTTGCCGCTGCTCTCTGTTTACAATAATTAATCACGAGGCCTGCCGAGACAACAACGGAGAAGGTAATCGTAAGCAGAAACAAGTAACTGGTCATAAATAAAACCTCTGGAACTAGGAAGAACAAACGGGAGTCCACATCATATTAACCGCCGAAATCATCAAAGTGGATATTGTCGCTTTCCACGCCGAGATCTTCAAGCATTTTGATAACTGATACCGTCATCATTGGTGGTCCGCAGATATAGTAGTTTATGTCCTCAGGTGCGGGATGATCTTTAAGATATTTCTCATAGAGCACATTGTGAATAAAACCTTTCTCTCCTTTCCAGTTGTCCTCAGGCAGTGGATCTGAGAGAGCGAGATGAAATTTGAAATTATCGAATTTTTCTTCTATTTCGGAGAAATCTTCGAGATAGAAACATTCCTTGAGACTTCGTCCACCATACCAGTAGGAAACTGTGCGTTTGGTCTGTTTGGCTTTAAACAGATCAAAGACATGACTACGCAGTGGGGCCATGCCTGCACCGCCACCGATTATGATAACTTCTGAGTCACTGTCATCCATGAAGAATTCGCCGAAAGGTCCGGAAATAGTTACCTCATCGTCTTCTTTCAGGTTAAAGATGTAAGATGAAACCTGGCCGGGAGGTATTTCCTTTTTGGCGCCCGGAGGCGGACTTGCGATTCGGACATTCAGTTTAATGATCCCTTGTTCACCGGGGTAATTGGCCATGGAATAGGCGCGGGTAACAGGTGTATGTACATGTGACTGGTATTGGAACATCGCGAATTTTGTCCAGTCGCTCAAGTAACCTTCACCAATATCGAAATTGGCGTAGGAAAGCGTATGCGGAGGAACTTCGATCTGGATATAACCGCCGGCCTTGAAATCCACACTGTCCCCTTCAGGAATTTCAAGAACCAACTCTTTGATAAACGTCGCCACGTTTTTGTTCGAGGCGACCCGGCACTTCCATTTGCGAGCATCAAGCATTGAGGGAGGAACCTCAATTTTCAGATCGCGTTTGACCGGAACCTGACAGGAGAGCCGCATCCCCTCACGTGCCTCACGATTATTGATCTTACCTTTTTCAGTCGGCAGAATGGAGCCGCCGCCTTCTTCCACAATACAACGGCACTGGCCGCAGGTACCACCACCACCGCAGGCTGAAGAAAGAATAACACCATTGTCGGCCAGGGTTGTAAGTAATTTGCCGCCGGGGTTACTGGTGAGTACTTTGTCGTTATTGATGGTGATTTTTATGTCACCGCTGGGGAGCAGGGTTTTCTTGGTTATCACAATAAGTGTGACCAGAATGAACTGGATGGCGAGAAAACAGAGTACCCCGTAGACTATTTCATTCATGTTCCGCCTCCGCTCTTCTATATGTAAGCATTTTTTGCGTTCTCACTGGCAGAATTATTTAGAGTGTCATCCCGGCCAGCCCCATGAAGGCGATGGCCATGAGACCTGCGGTAATAAATGTCATTCCGAGACCTCGAAGGCCACCGGGCGGGTCTGCATATTCACTACGTTCACGGATACCTGCAAGGGCAACAACTGCCAGGAAGAAACCGGCTCCTGAACCGGCACCATAAGCAACGCTTTCAGCGAAGGTGTAATCGCGCTCGACCATAAAGAGCGTTCCGCCGAGGATTGCACAGTTGACGGTCAGTAACGGCAGGAATATACCGAGGGTGTTGTAGAGACCTGGCAGAAAGCGGTCAAGTACCATTTCAAGTATCTGGACGACTGCGGCGATGATGGCAATATACGTCAGCAAGCCAAGAAAGGTGAGGTCGAGATCTGGCTGACCCGCCCAGGCAAGAGCGCCCGGTTTCAGCAGAGTATTCAGGATGATATTGTTGATCGGTACTGTGATTATCTGTAAAAAAAGAACTGCGGAACCGAGACCGATGGCAGTTTTGACCTGCTTTGAGATTGCCAGAAATGTACACATTCCCAGGAAAAAACTGAGCGGCATATTCTCAAGGAAGATTGAACGAAAGATTATATCAATATAGTGTCCCATCATTCTTTCTCCTGTTGAGCTGTATCAATGGAACGAATAGCCCAGATGATCATCGCTATAATGAAAAATGCGCTGGCAGGCAGGACCAGAAATCCGTTGCGTACATACCATCCGCCATTGGTGGTGAGCTCCATGACCTCATAGCCGAAAAGAGATCCTGAACCGAAGAGTTCGCGAATAAAGGATACTGTTAAAAGGATTACGCTGTAACCCAGACCGTTTCCAATGCCATCGAGAAAAGATGCAACAGGAGGGTTGCTCATGGCAAAACCTTCTGCGCGACCCATAACGATACAGTTGGTAATAATCAGTCCGACATAGATAGACAGCTGTTTGGATAGCTCAAATACATAGGCTTTAAGGATCTGGTCAACCAGAATTACCAGAGTGGCAATGACCGTGATCTGGATACCGATCCGCACAGAGTTCGGAATCTGAAACCTCACAATACTGATGGTGAGGCTGGAAAAAGCGACAACAACCGTCACGCAGACCGACATAACAAGGGCAGTTGCCATCTGACCGGTAACTGCCAGTGCTGAACAGATACCCAAAATCAGCAGGGCAATCGGGTTGCGTTTGAAGATTGAGAGAGTGAGTAGTTCTGTTTTCGTCTCAGCCATTAGCGTTATCCTTGTTCTTCAATTGGGCCAGAAAGGGTTTAAAACCATGATCTCCAAACCAGAATTCAAGCAGTCCGCTGACACCTATTGATGTCAGGGTAGCGCCCGAGAGTCCGTCAATCTGGTATGGTGCTTCCGGGCTTGTGCTGTCCGCGCTGCCCTTTATGACTTTTAAAGCAAGAGTGTCATCTTTATAAAGTTGCTTGCCTTCCCAGCCATCCTGCCATCTGCGGTTTTCTACTTCGCCGCCAAGTCCAGGAGTTTCACCATGCTCGTAAAATGAGACTCCCCTGATGGTGGTGAGATCAGCATCGAGTGCGACATAGGCGTAGAGGGTTGACCATAAACCTTTGCCGCGAACCGGCAGAATTATCTGCGAGAGTTTTCCGTCTGTATTGACCAGATATACCAGTGAATACTTTTCCTGACGACCAATCCTGGCCACGTCACTCTCCTTCGGGATGTCCCGACCGAATTGTTCAGTGAAAGCAGCTCTTCGCTGGTTATACGAATCTGGTTTTATAGCTTCATCTGTGACGAATTTACCTGATTCCAGATCTACAATACGGGTCTCTATGTTTGCAAAAAGCTCTTGTACCGGCGTGTTTTCCTGATAGAGGCCTGCTGCGTAAAGGATATTTTTCTGTCGATCGAGCTGGCGATTAGCTTCCTGTCTTGGACGCAGGCCGACAGCGGCTCCGGCAACAAGGGCAGAGCAGACAAAAGCCAGGATCAGTACTGAATAAAATGGTTTTGCTGCAGTAATATTAACCATGACGTAGCATCCTTCTCTTGATGTTTGCCTGGAGAACAAAATAATCAATCAGTGGTGCAAAGACATTGCCGAGCAGGATCGCCAGCATTACGCCTTCCGGGTAGGCGGGATTTGCCACCCTTATAAGTATGCATAAGACACCGATGAGTGCTCCGTAGAACCATTGCCCTACACGGGTGTGGGCGGCGGAAACAGGGTCGGTGGCCATGAAGATCATTCCGAAAGCAAAGCTACCGAGCACCAGATGATAATGGGGCGGTATATTATACAGTGCATTTGCCGGTTCACTCTGCATCACAAAAAAGATCGAGGCAACAAAACCGCCAAGAAGCATCGAGGCGATCACCCTCCAGGGTGCTACACGAGTTGCCAGCAGGATGATTGCGCCGAGGATGCAGGCAAATGTAGAGGTTTCACCCATTGAGCCGGGGAAGTTGCCCATAAAAAGTTGCGACCAGCTGTAACCGAGAGCCGAGATACCTGTTGATGGATCGGCAACAGCAATGGCACCGAGTGGGGTGGCGCTGGTTATGCCGTCAACAGCAACCCATATTGCATCCCCGGTGATTTGCGCAGGATAGGCAAAATAAATGAAGGCACGTGAAGTGAGTGCCGGATTCATGAAGTTTCGTCCCACTCCACCAAACACTTCTTTGGAGAACACAAGACCAAAACTGATGCCGATTGCTACCTGCCAGAGAGGAATGGTTGGTGGCAGCGTCAGAGTGAAGAGCAGGCCCGTCACCAGAAAGGCTTCGGAAAATTCATGTCCCCTGATGATATTGAATACACCTTCCCAGAAGGATCCGACCAGCATGGTGACGAGATAGATCGGCAGAAAGTATAAAGCCCCATGCATGAGGTTGGAGATTACACTGGCCGAATCACAGCCGACCAGCATCATGATCGAGCCGCGCCATCCCTCCGGAGCTGCGAGGCCGAGTGTTTGCAGGGCGGCGTTTGCCTGGTATCCTGTGTTCCACAAGGCCATAAAAGTACAGGGGATAAGAGCGATCAGCACTGTTGTCATTATGCGCTTCAGATCAATACCGTCACGCACGTGGGGAGCTGATTTCGTCGTGGTGTTGCTGCCAAAGAGAAAGGAGTCAAAGGCTTCGAAAAGTGGATACCAGCGTTCGAAACGGCCACCTTTTTCAAAATGGCGACCCAGATCTTCCATGGTCTTACTCAGTTTTTTCATATTGTCTTTTCTCTCGTTTGGGGCAAACTCAGCCCTCGAGCTCAATGATGGTCAGCACATTCCGGAGATCCGGGCCGAACTCGTTCTTGCCGGGGCAGGCAAATCCGCACAGGGCAAGATCTTCCTCGATTAACTCAAGACAGCCGAGAGCTTTCGACTTTTCAGTGTCTCCAACCGACAGCGCTTTTAAAAGGTACGTGGGGATGATATCCAGCGGCATCATATCTTCGTAGGTGCCGAGCGGGTAAATGGCCCGTTTACCACCCCATACAGCGGTGTTCATAGGGAATTTGAGGAGTTTATTAAGAGCCGAAGAGAATATCGGTTTTACTGAAAAACGATTTCCGCCCGGTAATGCCCAGTTGAAAAGGCTGCGACCACTGTTATCGGCAAGAACGGTGACTTGATTATGAAATCTGCCAAGGAAGCCGTGAACTACAGTGGCTGTCCGGCCGCTCAGTACAGAACCGCTGATCACCCTGAGAGTATCTTCAACCAGTTCCCCCCTGCAAAGTTCTTCGAGGTTGGCACCAACCCTGGTCTCGACCAGCGAAGGTTCTCTCACTCCGGGACCACCAAGAGCCACGATCCGCTCGGTCATGAGCTTTCCTGTTCTGAACAGATATCCTATAGCAATGATATCCTGATAGCCGATGTGCCAGGCAATTTTGCTCTCGTGAACAGGATCGATAAAGTGAATATGGGTTGAAGCCAGGCCCGCAGGATGGGGACCGGTGAAAGCCCAGTATTTGAATCCGTCCACTTTTTCGTGTGGCTGGATTTCGCGGTCACGGCTGCAGAAATGGGTTGGAGCATCAAACATTCTGTTCAGCAGCTGGAGACCATGCTGGAAATCATCCTTGTTTCTGTTGATGATGATTTCCGGGTCCGCTGCCAGCGGTTCACTGTCTATTGCTGTAATAAACACCGAGGCGGGGGTTGAATCAATGGCGGGAACTTTGCCATAGGGTCTGGTTCTGAACGCGGGCCAGAGTCCTGATTCTATAAGTTTTTCCCTGATCTGATCCCCCGAGTAACTTTCAGCCGGCTGATCAGGCTGTTCGAGAAAGGAAATACTTTCCTCTCCTGCCAGTTCGACTATCAGGGATTCAAATTTCCGCTTGGCACCGCGGTTGATAGCGACAATTTTTCCGCAGCCGGGAGAAGTGTATTTCACACCGGGGGTTTTTTTGTCGATAAACAGGAGTTGACCGGTTTTGACTTTGTCACCAACCTGAACTTCCATGGTGGGCTTCATGCCGACACTGTCATCGCCGATGATGGCAACCTGGCTTACCGGAGAACCGGCCCTGACCTTTTGGGCAGGGGCCCCGGAAATAGGTAAATCCAGACCTCTTTTTATCTCAATATATTTCATATCAGCTGAAAAAACCTGAGGTATGATAACTTCTCTGTTGCTTGTCTATAAGATATCCTTCACATCCGTCCATTGTTTCCAGCAACTCAAGTCCATTGGTGTGACCAAGAACCATAACGGCAGTAGCGAGTCCGTCAGCAATAACCACACTTGGAGCAGTGACTGTGCAGCTGGCAAGTTCCGGTGAAGAAAATCCGGTATGCGGGTCGATGATATGATGGTGCAGCAGATCAGGGGTAAATGCCTGCAAATAATCACCAGAAGTTGCTATAGCTCTATCACTCATTTCAACAGTAACAGGTTTGCCGCTACTTTCTTCTCTAGGGCTTCTGATGCCTATGCGCCATGGTGAACCGTCAGGTTTTGCACCTGAGACCATCAGATCGCCGCCAGCATCTACATAAACGTTGTGAAAATTGAGACTTTTCAACGTGGCGACACCCTGATCTACTATATACCCTTTGCCGATTCCATCGAGAGTGATCCCCATTTCCGGTCGGGAAAAGCGTATTTCAGATTGATTCCAGAGTATTTTTTCATCACCTATGCGACTGCGTGCGGCACTCAGCCTGTCTGCCTCGACATTACCGTTCTTGCCGCGCATTTCATTATGCATGGCCAAGAGAGGCAGCACGGTGACATCAAAGGCACCCTCGGTTTTCTGACTCAACTGACGGGACAGCTGCAGAACTTCAAGCAGATCTTCACCGGGAGCGGTCAGAGAACCGGTTGTGTTCAGCTGGAACACTTCGCTGGATTTCATGTGACGGCTCAGTTTGCCCTCCAGGGCAAGCATCTTCCTGATAGTGGTGTCTACTGCGGCTTCGCAGGCATCACGGTCTGGACCATATACTGTCAGGTTGAGATAGGTGCCCATGATCGGTTGACTGCGTCTGACGGCCTGAAGTTTCGAGTTACCTGTAAAGAGTCCCATCTGCCAGCAGGCTCCTGCAGCACCGGCTACAGCCACGATCTGGAGAAAAGTGCGGCGGTTGAGCAGTTTGGATGGTGAATCGCAAGTATTCATTTTTTTCACCTGATTCTGATTATGCCGTTGATTCTGCGAAAATGCTGTGTAGACAGCACTTCCAGTCGACGCTGAGAGGCAGAACTGCTACTCTAAAAATCTGAAATCGCAGTTTATTATTATTAAATGTTTAGCCTCCCAAATTCTCCATCATTATAATAGGAATGAGTATGTGAATCAAATTTAATTAAAGTCTGGGGTAATTATCTTCTTTCCCGATACTTTTAGAAAAATACTATACGTTTGACCAGTGGGGCTCCAACCGGCATCATTGATTGGATTAGCGTTATACAGGAAGTATACTTTACAGCATACAATGGTTGGGGAATATCCATCCGGCAGCTGCAATATTCACATTAACCTTTTGGGAGAGATCATATGGAGAGCAGCTACGCATATGAAAAGTTGGGATTGTTCTATCTTGGACGTGAGCTTGATCTTGCGAATATGACTCCATCTCCGGCTCCGCTGCTGTACAGAAGTCGTGATATGACGACGCATGGTGCTATCATCGGCATGACCGGTAGTGGCAAAACCGGGCTTGGCATAGCACTTATCGAAGAAGCGATAATGGATAATATTCCGTCCATCATCATCGATCCAAAAGGAGATATGGGTAACCTGCTGTTAACGTTCCCTGACCTGCGACCTGAAGATTTTCAACCGTGGATGGACAGCTCTGAGGCGGCACGAAAAGGCCTTTCCATTGAGGAATATGCAGCAAAGACAGCGGAGTCCTGGCAGGAGGGATTAAACAGCTGGGACCAGGATGGCGAGCGCATACGGATGTTACGCTCAAAGACCACTATGACCATCTATACCCCGGGAAGCAGTGCAGGTGTATCAGTATCAGTACTGAGTGATTTTAGTGCTCCGTCTGAAGAGGTGCTGTACGATACGGATACTCTAAACAGTCTGGTGAACTCCACGACAACTAGCCTGCTGGCCTTGATAAACGTCAAAGGTGACCCGCTGCAGAGCAGGGAACATATTCTGCTCAGTTCTATTCTCCTGCATTTCTGGCGTAAAGGCGAAGGACTTGCCATGGAGAGTCTTATTGGCAATATAGTAAATCCGCCATTTGAGAAAATAGGAGTATTCTCTCTTGATACCTTCTACGGTCAGTCAGATCGAATGCAGCTTGCCATGAATCTCAACAATATTCTGGCCAGTCCGACATTTGGAGCATGGACCCAGGGTGAGCCTCTGGATATTCAGCGTATTCTCTATACTGAAGAGGGGAGGCCTCGAACTGCGATTTTCTCCATAGCGCATCTGAGTGAAACTGAGCGGATGTTTTTTGTCACTATGTTGTTGAACAGGTTTATCGGCTGGATGCGACATCAGCAGGGCACCTCCTCATTGAAAGCACTGCTGTATATGGATGAGATCTTCGGTTATTTTCCACCCACTGCTAATCCTCCCTCGAAAAAGCCGATGATGCTGCTGCTCAAGCAGGCCAGAGCCTTTGGCTGCGGCGTGGTGCTTGCGACCCAGAACCCTGTGGATCTGGACTACAAGGGGTTGTCAAATATCGGTACCTGGTTTGTCGGGCGTCTGCAGACCAGTCAGGATCAGGACAAGGTTGCGGAAGGAATTGCCGGTGCCAGCGAGAGGAAACTTGATGCAGGTAAAGTTAGAAAGCTGCTCGGGAACATGAAGGGCAGGCAATTTTTGTTGAATTCCGCTCACCTTGATGAACCATTGCTTTTTGAAACCCGCTGGGTGCTTTCATATCTCAAAGGACCGGTATCGGGCAATGATATTAAAGTACTGATGGCTGAGCGTAAAGATGAAGGTGGTCGGGTTGCTCCTGTAAAAGTTCCCCATCGTGCCCATACTGAACAACAGGGTGGGGGTGATAAGCAGCCACCTGTGCTCTCTCCGGATATCGAGCAGTGTTATTACCTGCAGAATATCGCATCAGAAGACGTGACATTTGAACCCTGGCTGGCAGCTTGCGGTAACGTACGGTTTTACAACGCAACTCGAAATATTGATGAAGTTCGGGATATCACTTGTCGGCTTTATGTTGATGAGGATTCGGCCCGTATGGAATGGGCGGAAAGTGAGATGATCCCGTATTCACTACAGGATTGTGTAATGCAGCCGCCAACGGGGAGTGCATTTTTTCCACTCCCATCAGCAATGAGCACGCTGAAGAATCTGGAGCCGCTGAAAAAAACTTTTTCCGATTATTTGTATCAGAACGAACGGCTTGAACTGTTTCGTGTAAAGGATCTGAAATTTGAATCACGACCGGGAGAGAGTTCAGGTGATTTCAAAGTACGTCTGCAAGATCTGCTGCGCGAAAAAAAGGATGAAGCTGTAGAAAAACTGCGTACAAAGTACGATACAAAACAGCAGCGTCTGGAAAAGCAGTTGCAGAATGCTCTATTCAAGCTGGAAAAAGAGCAGCTTGATGTGAAATCGCGAACAACAGACACTATTCTGTCCTTCGGGGTGGCAGTTGTCGGGGCCTTATTCGGCCGCAAATCGTTATCTGCCGGTAATGTTTCCCGGGCGGCTACGGGAATGCGTAATGTAGGTAGGGTTGCCAAGGAAAAAGGTGATGTAAAACGAGCAGAAGAGCAGGCTGAAGGTTTGAGAAGTGAACTGGTTCAACTGACGGAGGAAATCGAGCAGCAGCTGGCTGAACTGTCATCTTCGTACTCAGTCGACAACTTTGAAATCGAGACGTTTTCCATTAAGCCGAGAAGAAGCGATATTTACGATATTCGGATGTGCCTGCTGTGGGAGATGGTAATACCTCCACAGGTTTAAGAGCAGATATCCGGTAAATTTTTGGTAGATACATCAACATATACCGGATCCGAAAGTCGGAAATAAACGGGAATGAAGCCAGATAGTGTGAAAATATACCTGAATTAGACTGGATATTATGGGGAGATGGTGGTATTGCAAAAGTAAGGAGCACCATGTCTGTACATACTGACATGGAAGACTAAAAAATACCAAACACTACAGATCAATGACAGATAAAAAAATCCCCAGCAGAACCTATTATGAGGTCTCCAAATGTTATCCTGAGGTCATGTCCGCTTTAAATGACCTGGGAGTAGCTGTGCGTAAATCGGGACCGCTGGATGAGAAGACTACACATCTGATTCAACTGGCTGCTGCGGCAGCTAGCAGTTCAGAAGGTGCGGTGCATTCGCATACCAGAAGGGCGCTTGAGGCGGGTGCCAGCAATCAGGAGATTTACCAGGCTCTTATGCTGCTCATCCCCACTTGTGGCTTCCCGAAGGCAATGGCGGCCATTTCCTGGTCTCAGGATATTCTTATAGGTGAGTGCGGCGAATAAGTGTTGCATCTCTGTGTATGCAACATGCTGATAGACGCAATACTCAGCGGATAATGATGTTGTGTAATTCATCACTGTCGTCATGCCGTATGGGGAAATGCTTTTTCAGTATATCACCAACACACGTCACAGCTTGACAGAGGGCTTCACATTGCCGGCCATCCCTGATGCCCTTTGTCAGATTTTCCACGATTTCCTGCCATTGGCCGGGATCAATTTTCTCGTTTATTCCAGCATCCCCCAGAATCCACACCCGGCGTTCAAGTACTGAGACAAAGAGTAGAATGCCGTTTTCATCGCGGGTGCGGTAAAGTTTTTCGCCATAGAATGAAGTGATAGCGGCTTCTTCAACCTCTTCGTCAACTTGGCTGTTGTTCAGAAAAAACCTTTTTAAAGAGGGATTCCGACTGACTATTGTCCGTATCGGAAGATAGAGTAGAGTAAAAAATGCCAGGAAGAGATACATGTTTTGTGAACCAAGCCATAATGACGAGCCCAAAAATGAGGTGAGCAGCAGGGCCAGCGGCAGGGATATGAGGGTTGCACCTGTTGCTGCCGCCAGCGGATAGTGATGACTTTCAGAGACGATCATCGGTACGATTTCGCCTGAGGTTTGCTTTTCTGCTTTTTGCACGGCCTCGGTTACTGTCAGTTGTTCGCTTTCTGTGAGAAATTTTGTTGCTAGACTCTGCATATTACCATCCTCCTGAGGCACCGCCGCCGCCGAAGCCGCCGCCACCACCACTAAAACCACCACCAAAACCACCGGATGAGCCGCCGAAACCGCCAAACCCTCCGGAACCTCTATGATGAGAGGATCTTCGGCCTGATCTTGCCGATGCGGCAAAGACGGAGGCGATTAATCCTCCGATAATACCCACAGGAATAAGCGCCAGTATGATCAACCATTTTGCACCAAGAATAAAGAATGCAAGAACCGGTGCTGCCACACCGCCTATCCCGGCGGCGAGGCCTTTGTTTCTGCCAAAGGCTTTACCTATAAAAAACAGAGTGGCTACGAGCATTACCAGTAAGCCTTCAGTTTCATCAGAACTGCTGGCTGACGCTGGTGCGTCCGCAGCCGCAAACTCTCCTTGTACCACGCTCATCATTGCTGAAACCCCGTTAATGACACCCTGATCGAAATTGCCCTGTTTGAATTGCGGCACAATGATATCCCGTATAATACGTCCGGATCTGAGATCAGTAAGTGTGCCTTCCAGGCCATAGCCGACTTCAATGCGAAGTTTACGCTCGTTTCTGGCTATCAGCAGAATTGCACCATTATCGAGACCTCCGCGACCTATCTTCCACTGTTCGGCAACCCGGATTGAGAATTCTTCAAGCACTTCACCTTCAAGCGAAGGGATAGTCAGAACGACGATCTGGGTAGACTGGTTTGTTTCAAAGGCTTGAAGTGAACCCTCAAGTTGTTGAACAGTAGCCGCTGAAAGTATAGAACCATAATCATTCACCCTGCCGGAAAGTTGCGGGACATCCAGTGCCGGGAGTGATCGCGGAAACAGCAGTAGTATCGAGAATAGGAGTGGAGCGAGGTACAACACTACCCCGGATCTTCGAATGACCATTTGTCCCCCCGACTAGAATTTCACACTTGGTACTTCTTTAGCAGCTGTATCAGCCTTGAAGTATTCCTTTCGTTCAAGGTTGAGCAGAAAATTGTTGGTGAGGCTTTCGGGAAATTTTCTTATTGAACTATTGAACAGCTCGACTGTTTGATTATAACGCTGACGGGCTACATTTATTCTATTTTCAGTTCCCTCGAGCTGGTTTTGTAAATCGAGAAAATTCTGATTTGCTTTAAGGTCAGGGTAGCGTTCAACAACAACCATAAGTCGTGAGAGGGCTGAGCTAAGGCCACCCTGGGCTTCCTGAAACTGCTGCATTTTTGCTGCATCAGCCAAATCTCCAGGACTGAGCTGGACAGAAGTTGCCTTTGCCCGGGCATTGACCACTCCTTCCAGAGTTTCCCGTTCGTGACTGGCGTAGCCCTTTACTGTTTCTACCAGGTTGGGGATCAGGTCACCGCGTCGCTGTAGCGCCGCTTCTATATCAGCCCAGGCTTTGAATACAGATTCTTCTTTCATCTGCAGCGAGTTGTATCCGCAACCGCTTAAGATAACCAGTGAGAGCAGCATGACGGTGAAGCGTGTGAGACGTATCATAGGACCTCCTCAGGAGTTCAGGAACTTTCAATGCAGATTGTACGGTTAGGGGTAATGTGTAAAATAGCTTTTCGTTGCAATCATATATCTTCGATTTGTAGCTGTCCATAGTACCGGTTAAAAAAGAAACGTTGCTACAGAAGATATTGACACGTAAACAATTAGCTCGTAAATATTTGTCACGTTAACTATTGTTTCTTCAGAAATCAGTTTTCTTCAATATCAAGAGATGCTTGCCTGCTCTGTTTTCAGAGTAATGAAAGAGTACCTTTGCCAATAATCACGTTTTTTTCTCGAAGGGAAGTTATGACTATGCACACATCTGAGCCAATTGGTCGTCTCATCTATAAGACGACAATGGCTTTGAAGAAGTATTTGGAAAACAGGCTGAAACCTTATGATCTTACTGTAGAACAATATCAAGTTATGAAATCACTTTCAGAGGAGGATGGTATTGTTCAGGGAAGGCTCTGTACTGTGGTGCATAAGAGTCCGGCCAATATTACCAGAATTCTTGATCGACTGGAGAAGAAGAGTTGCCTGGAGCGAAGGGATAATCCGGAGGACAGACGTTCGAGTCTGGTATTCCTGACGCCGTTCGGAAATAATCTGCTATCCCGGGTGATAGAAGAACTGGCTGATTGCACTACGATGGTAACTGCTGGAATTGATCCCGAACAGCTTGAGTTGATGCGGCACGGTTTAAAGACAATATGTATAAATATCGAGCAACTTACAGGAGAGGGAGAGTCATGATGGAAAAAGTGAAATGGAGTAAAGGGCTGCTTGTGCTGGTTCCGGTGCTGATGTTTCTCGGACAGCCAGTACATGCTGCAGACGGCCCGCCGCCTGCAAATGTTGTTGTAAGTAAAGTGACTGAACAGGAAGTAGCTCAGAGCAGGTCTGTTATCGGTGTACTGTATTATGAGAGGATAAGTGATGTCTCAACGGAGGTCGCCGGGCTCGTCGAATCTGTAAAAGTGAGTCAGGGTGATCATGTGAAGCAGGGCGATACCCTCGTTGAACTGAACACTGAGATTCTCGATCAGGAGATTGCACTCACCAGGACCCGTATCGAACAGGCGGACCTGCGTATTGCCAATACCCGTAAGAATTTTAAAAGACTAGAAAAGATATATAATCAAGCGGGTGTCAGTGAAAAAGATTATGACGATGCTGAGTATTCTTATCAGGACGCGCAGAAGGACAAACAGGCAAGCCAGGACAGTCTGCAAAAATTGCTTATTCAGAAGAAACGCAGTGTAATTACGGCGCCTTTTGATGGCATCATCCTGACGAAAGATGTTGATTCAGGAGCCTGGGTGCAGCAGGGCAAGCAACTTGTGAGCCTGGGTTCCAGCGAAGATTTGTATGTGCGAGCTCCGATAGCTGAGAATATGCTGCAGTTTATAGAGATCGGCGGCAACGTTCCGGTTACCATTACCGCATTTGGTCAGGAGTCAACAGGCACTGTCACAGATATCGATCCTGTAGCTGATGTGAAGACCAAAAACATCTTTCTGAAAATAAAGATCGCACCCCTCCCTCTGGTTGCCCAGAATATGTCGGCTTCCGTTTATGTGCCGGCAAGTGAGAAGCAGCACTTGCGTATATTGCCGAGGGCAGCTGTGGTGAAGTTTCAGGGCAAAGATTTTGTTTATACAGTGAAAGAAGGCAAAGC
>JBFHGS010000042.1:0-26181 GCA_041582995.1 Desulfopila sp.
CCCTTTACCAACTATGGATTCGAGTTCTTCACGCTCATCTTGAGTTAGTGAAAACCGGTATTTGATTTTTGGCATGGTCTTCTCCGTTTATTTTGACCATACCATATTTAACTAACATTTAAAATGTGACATGACACTAGTGATATAAACGATCATGTGACGATCGCCGGGAATGACAATGCCGGAAAACCGGGCGACGGTAGTGGTGTCGGTGATAAGGGCAAGAGTCGTGATGACTCCTGTATAACCGGATAAAAAAGACTGGCGTTATATATACTGTCTCAGACCGTTCGCGAACAAAGGCAGGGAAGTCTTCCCTGCCTTTGTTCTGTTTACCGGGTATTGCATGGGTACAGTGGGACTCAGTATATGGTGATGAGGCACTATTGTAGAGCAACTGTATTACGGAAATAATGCGTGTGTGCTAATAGTTTTATATTATACAACATTTTATGTTTTTAACTGGTCGGGAGTTTGTGGGATTCACTCCTCATGCCTTCATCGTTGAGTCTAACTGTTTTTAGCCCGATACGCTTCCATCATCTTCTCAATCAGCCGGTTCAGGTCAACCGGTTTCATAATGTAATCATAGGCACCCAGCTCCATGCCCTCTAGTCCCACTTCAAATGAACCGTGGCCAGTCAGGATAAGAACTTGCATTTTCGGGAAGTCGTCTTTTACCTGCGCCAGTACTTCCAGTCCGTCCATGTCCGGCATTTTCAGGTCAAGCAGCAGGATGTCCGGTTGATATTCCGCGATTGCGCGTAGTGCTGCTTCGCCTGAGTTGACCGTGGAAACATCAAACTTCCGCAGTTGGAGGCGGGTAAGCAGGGTAGAAGCAAATTCGACCTCATCATCGGCTATCAGCACTTTTATATTGTCATGGTTACTTTCAATCATTGTTCTTGTTCTCCAGCGGTAGTGTTATGGTGAATGCCGTTCCCCGGCCGACATGAGAGCGTACTGATATATCCCCGCCGAGCTTTTTGATGATCCCGTAGGTAATGGATAGCCCGAGACCTGTGCCTTTACCCGTTTCCTTAGTTGTGTAAAACGGTTCGAAAATATGTGGGAGAATATTTTCAGGGATACCCGGCCCGTTGTCCTGGATGACAATCCTGACCTCACCTGCAACCAGGTGGCTGAGGATGGATATGTCACCATCCTTACCGATGGCGTCAATGGCATTGTTGATGATATTTAAAAAGATCTGCTGGAGTTGTAATCTGTCGCTTTTAATATGCGGCAGGTCTTCCTGCAGTTGCAGCTCAATTTTTATTCTATTGTAGAGCATCGCGTTTTCCAGAAACTGCAGATCGTCCTGAATGACGTCATTGATCTGGAGATCTTCCGCCTGTATATCAGTTCGTCTGGCAAAACCGAGTAATCTATGGGTAATGGCTTTGCAGCGATCAACACTCTGATTCACAACTTTCAGGCATTGTTCAATGGTCTTTTTATGCTGAAAATCATCAGTCATGAGTAATAGATCTTCAATCAGCCCAGTTTTCTGATCAATAATGGCCAGCGGATTGTTGATTTCATGACCTACTCCGGCAGCAAGACGGCCGATAGAGGCGAGTTTATTGGTGTGTTCTGCGTCTTTCAGCATGCCAAGTTGCATTTCGTCTGCCTTGCGGATGAGGCTGGTAAGCAGATGTACAAGTGTATAGACCACCAGCATCGAAATGACAGTGCACCCAGTCACGATAAGGTAGAGATTTCGCCTGAATAGTTTCCAGTCAGTATTATGGATATACCTTTTCTTCAGGAGCACCAGTGACCAGGGGGTGTTTGTGATTGTTCCTATGGCATGAAAATAGTTTTCTCCTGCTTGCGAGAAGTTGCTATGCACTCCCACTGTTACTTTCTCTTCAAATTTTGAGAGAGTTTTTCCGTACAATTGGGAAGAGGTTTGCAGTATTCCATCTGCATCAACCAGAAAAAGATCATCAGAGGCGTCGGTTTTGATGGTATTGATAAATTGCTGAAGAGTAACTGCGTCGATGGTTACTCTCAGTGTCCACAGTTTACTGGTTTTCGGGTCCAGGTTACTGACGGCTATGGCGAAATGCGGAACTTGCCGATAACCGGTATAGACCCGGCTGATATAGACCCCGCTGTCGAAGACACCCTTAAACCATGCCTCTTTGGCATAATCAGCTCCCTTGAGGTCATGGGGGCCGAAATATGCCTGTTGTATTCCATCCTGGTCAATAACTCCTAAATCAGCGAAAAATGGATATTGCTGCTTCATTCGTATATAAAGTTCTTCAAGGTTTTCATCTGTGACGAGTTCGGTGTAGCGGTCCCGGCGGGCGGCAAATTGCACAACTGATTTCAGGCTTTCGACCATCTGCTCGATCGACTTGATCGAGCCACCCAGATGCCATTCCAGTTGTTCGCGCTCTTCTTTCTGGACCAGGTTGTCATAGTTATTGTAGCTGAGAATGGCGACCATAATGACAGGGCCCATAGCGATACTGATCATGATGGAAAAGAGGATTACCCTGAACTGATGGTAGCTCCGTTTTTTCAGGCCGAGATCAATGGAACTTTTCAGCGCATCCGGAATGAATTTTTTATAAAAGGCGTGAGATATTTTCATAGCATCGGTTGCTCGTCATCACTATGAATGAGAATTTCACCCTGACTGAGGGTGCCGGCGAGAGTTTTATCGAGTACTGTCCGCCAGTCGCCGATTACAGCATCCAGCACGGTCACTTTTTTCCAGACCAGAAAGTTATAGTGCAGCTCTTCTATGCCGCCGCATACCATATCTGTGATGTTTTCTTCTACTGCCATCTGGCATAGATTCTCTTCTGAAGGACGTTCCATAATTATGGTTTTCGGTTCTCCAACCATTTTTTGATTTTCAAAACGGACAATCAGTATTTCCGTAGCGAGATCAAATCGAGGTGCCACAAAATCTCCCTGTATGGGTATAAGTAGTTTTCTCATTTGCACGTTCCTCTATTGCAGCAGTCCGCTGTTTTTCATTTTTCGCCAAAGTTTCATACGGCCCCATCCGAGATTTTCTGCAGCCTTGGTTCTGTTGCCACCATATTTCCTGAGTGCATCAACCATCATCTGGCGTTCTATATCTACCCAGCTGCTACCGTTTATTTCAGTGGGGCGGTCTTCACCCGCGTCTGATCGATTGCTCGTTGGATGGATAGGTTCAACAGCCTTTGCCGGGACTGTTTCGTTTTGTCTGTTTTCCTGAAGTTGTTTGTCGAAGAGATATGTGGGTAGTTGTTCTTTATTGATTTTCTTTTTCTTGCAGATGTTCACTGCATACTCAACAATATTGCTCAGTTCACGAACGTTTCCAGGGAAATGATAATTGAGTAGGCTCTGCATTGCAGCAGGGGTGAAGCCTACAATGCTTTTGCCAAGGGCGGTGGTGAATTTCTGCAGGAAATGATCGAGCAGATAGCGCACGTCGCTCTCACGCTCGCGCAATGGCGGGAGATGCACGTGGAGAACATTGAGCCTGTAAAAAAGATCTTCCCTGAAGGTGTGATTACGGACCTGTTCTCTGAGCGGCCAGTGCGTGGCGGCAATGATCCGAACATCGACACGGATACTTTCTTCTCCGCCGACCGGTACGAATTTTCTGTCGTCCAGAACAGAAAGCAGTTTGACCTGCAAAGGCATGGGCATGTCTCCCACTTCGGTCAGGAAGAGGGTGCCCCGATCGGCCAGTTTAAACATGCCCGGTTTGTTGCGCGAAGCTCCGGTAAAAGCCCCTTTCACATGACCGAAGAGTTCAGACTCAAGCAAGCCCAGCGGTAGAGCGCCGCAGTTGACTTTTATGAAAGGGAAGCGTGCCCGTGAAGATTGTTGATGGACAATTTCAGCAATCTTGTCTTTGCCGGTTCCCGTTTCTCCGGTGAGCAGAACTGAGGCATCGGTTTGGGCCATGAGCGGGATCATATCGAAAACTTTTTGCATTTTCGGGCTATAGCCGATCAGCTCAATGGAGTTGAAATCACCTTTGCCGGTTTTGGCGTTGTGCTGGCGTGCGGCGATATTTTCGGCGATAACGAGCAAACCGCATTTCCCGCCACTTTCATCGCGCAGCATCGAAACAGTATATTGTACAGGTATCTTACGGCGATAGCAGTTAAGGACATCACCTGTTACGGATGCAGCTTCACCGGTTTGCAGAACGTGGCTATAGAGCTGTCCCCGGGCGTTTCCGGTATTGCTGCGAACGACAAGTTCACCGTGCACTCCTGAAACCCGTTGCTTGGGATAGCCTGTCATCGCCTCCATAAGTCGGTTCATGGAAAGTATCCTGAAGCCGGTGTTGAGAATCATGGCCGGGTGGGGAATGCCCTCGAGCAGCAGAGAAATGTCTGGATGAAAGGGCAGTGTCATGAGTTCCTCCGTGGCTGTTACGCAGATTGTGTCGGGTGCTCATCCTGGCTTCCGATAGCACAGTAGCCGCATAGCTGAGTAAACAGATCTGACAGCCGTACAACTCCGATAAGAGTGCCATTTTTGCTGACAGGCAGAATTGTGTGGCCATTACTGACCATTATCTCGAGGGCATGCAGAAGATGCGTTTCGGCGGCAATTGTCGGGGGTGCAGCTTTCATGCACTGGCCGGCAGTTACACTGGCAAGGTGTCTGCATTCTTTACCGAAGCTGCCTTCCAGTAGAATCGAGAGATCTGTGTACTGCTGTTTTTTTCCGGCAAATATTTTCGGGTCTTCCGGGCCGAGGATGGAGGAGAAGATGTTTTTCAGGATATGGGTTAGAGAAATATACCCGACAAGCGTGTGTGTGGAATCAATGACCAGAACGTTGTCAAAGTGCAGGTGTTTGCCGTCAGTTGAGCTTTTGCTGAGCAGTTGACTGACACAATTGCTGATAGGGTCACTTTTTTCTACACAAGGATATTGGGTCAACGGGATGATTATTTCGCCTGTTACTGGAATCTCATTTTTCATGGTTGTCTCCAAAGTGATATTCGAGGAAAGGTTTCGTTTTTACTGCTGGGGCACGAGTAGTTCAGCAAGAATTACACCAATCTCCTGTTTGTTTCTAAAAGATGTAAATACAGTCGATTACATCGTGTTCGGTACCGGAGATGCTGGGGGTCTTTCGACATAGTAAACATAATGAAACGAAAAGGCACGCTTCTGAGTGTCTTTATGTGTTTCATGATGTTTCGTATGCGAATGCAAGGGATGCGCCACTGTATGTGGGTGTTGCAGCTGGGCGGCGATACAAAATAATACATAATGATGCGCTATGGCGCGATGTTACAACACGATACAGTCCTTGTCTGGCTGCTGCAGAAGATTGTAAGCTGCTGTTAATAAGGTAAAAATAAATATGTGTTGACTGGGCACGGCGTATGCAATTCATAAGGCAACTACAGTTTGAATACGATGTAACACGTTGTGTTGTATAAAATTTATCAAAGAGGCTTGCTATGTCATCAATTGCATTGTTCCCATGTTCCTTTACCCCTGTCGCCGGGATTGTTGGCGAGTTATCACGCAGTCTTGAACTGCGTGTATATGGCGATGATGATCTTATCACCGATACTGCCAACAGGTACGGAACTGCTCCAGAAAAGCTGAAAAGGATGATGTACGGAGGGACATCTGTTTTCAACCAGTTTACTCTTGAACGGGAAATAGCTATCAATCATTTCCGTTCTCTTCTGGCAGACCGGCTGGAAAGTCCGGATCGCTATCTTTTTAACGGTTTTCTGGCATCCCTTATCCCTGCACGGGTCACTCATGTACTGCGGGTGCTGGCGGCAGAGAATAAGTCGGCTAGAGTAAGTCATGCCATGGAGCAGGGGATGTCTCAGCGCGAGGCGAAAAAAGCCGTAAGACTGCATGATGTCAGTGCATATGGCTGGACTGATTTTCTTTTCCGCAAGGAAGCGTATGACAGATCTTTATATGATCTGGTTATTCCGGTTGCAGGGAAAACACAGCAAGATGTGGCGGCAGAGATCATTGGCGCGTATCGCAAGACGTCTGTACTGCAAACTGCTGAATCTCATCAGGCTGTGGTAGATATGCGGCTTGAAACTGAAGTGGAACGTGAATTGTTAGGTGGCGGTCACAAGGTTGAGATCAGGGCCAATAAAGGAGATATTCTCCTTGTCGTGAGCAAAACTGTTTTGAATTTCGGGAAGCTTGGCAGAGAGTTGAGCTCTTTGGCAAATAAGGTTGCCGGAGTGAAAAATGTGACAGTGGAAAAGAGTGTTGACTATGCCGAATCGATCTACCGTAAACAGAAGTTTGAACTCCCTTCCAAGGTACTTTTCGTTGACGATGAAAAAGAATTTGTGCGCACTGTATCCGAGCGTTTGATAAGCCGTGATGTCGGCACTTATGGTGTGTATAACGGCGACGATGCGCTGGAGCTGGTGGCTGAGGATCGTCCTGATGTCATGGTTCTTGATCTGAAAATGCCTGGTATGCATGGAGTCGAAGTACTTCGCCGAACCAAGGAATTGGCACCGGAAGTTGAGGTTATTATCCTGACAGGTCACGGCAGCAATAACGATATGCAGGAGTGTATGGCCTTAGGTGCTTTTGCGTATATGAACAAGCCGGTTGATATTGAAGAACTCTCGGCAACGATCAAGGCGGCCAACGAGGAAGTGCAGGCCAAGAGAGCATAACAGAATAACAATTTTATCCCTGACAATGGAGGATATCTGATATGGAACAGGAGCTGAAAGCAAAAGTTTTACTGGTAGATGATGAAGAGGATTTTGTCGAGAATTTATCACAGCGACTTGAGATGCGCGGTCTGAAAGTGACGGCCGCGAACCGGGGTGAAGAGGCTGTCGAACTTGTGGACAAACAGGAATTCGATGCCATCGTCCTTGATCTGGCGATGCCGGGTATGGACGGATTGGAGGCTTTGAGAAGAATCAGGGAAAAGCATCCTGAGGCGGAAATTATCATGCTCACAGGTCATGGCTCAATTAAATCGAGCATCGAAGCCATGAAACTCGGGGCTGAGGATTTTCTCGAAAAGCCGGTGGATATGAAAGAATTGCTGCAGAAAATCAGTGAAGCCCGTGACAAGCGAATCATGATACTGCAAAACAGATCACAGGCGGAAATTGAGGAAATTCTCAAGAGTAAATCCTGGTAAACGGCCCAGTTCGAACTGCCTGAAAAATCAACCCCCTACTTTGGTGAATGTAATGTCGCAATCACAGAATACAGCTGTCGAGAGCAGCGAATTGGCTGCCACAAAAAACGGTCTTGGAAAGACCATGCACATGGACTGGAAACGAATATTTTTCATATTATTAGGACTCGGACTCTTTACTTTTATTTACTGGTGCCCACCCTGGCCGGATGCTATTGATCCGTTGGGAGAGCATTTTGTCCTCAGCAAGCAGGCTAAAGGTGCTCTGGCAGTTTTTGGTCTTGCAGCAGTCTGGTGGGTGTTTGAAGTTGTGCCGATCGGAGTGACCAGTATTGCAATCGGTACCCTGCAGGCTCTTTTTCTCATCAGAAGCCCGGCTGTAGCGTTTAAGGATTTTATGGATCCTTCGGTTCTTTTCATCTTCGGCTCAATCGTTATCGGAATGGTCTTTACCAAGACAGGCCTTACCAAGCGACTGGCTTACAAGATGCTTTCTATAGTGGGTGAAAGAACCAGTATGATATACTTGGGATGTTTTGTCATGACCGCGGCGCTGACCCATGTCATGGCACATACTGCAGTTGCAGCCACCATGTTTCCGCTGTTGCTGGCAATTCACTCACTGTATGCCGAAGATGATAAGCCTTCCCGGTTCGGTAAGGGGCTTTTTATCGGTATGGCCTATGTTGCCGGGGCAGGCAGTATCATAACGCTGCTTGGCGCTGCACGCGGTGCTGTGGCACTTGGCTTTTATAAAGATATCATGCACGTGGATATCAGCTTTTTCCAGCTGACGATGTATATGTTTCCTGTTGGCTGGTTGATGGTCTTTTTGCTCTGGGGATTTTTCATGTTGTTCTGTCGGCCCGAAAAGAGTCGCATCGTCGGGCTCAAAGACCGGGCAAAACGTATGTATACAGAGCTCGGTTCCTGGAGTCGCAAGGAAATAACGACGGTGATTATCGTTCTGGCAACTATTCTTATCATCGCTCTGAAGAATTTTATCCCGGCCCTTGCAAATTTTGATAAGACAGGGATTATGCTTTGCTCGACCATTGCTTTCTTTCTGTTCAATATTCTTAATCTGGATGATCTCGAAGACATTCCCTGGAATATCATTCTGCTCTTTGCCGGAGCGATGTCTATCGGCTTCTGTCTCTGGGAAACCGGAGCAGCGAAATGGCTGGCGGTAAACTGGCTCCAACTTTTCAAAAATGCTCCTGGTATCGTCTTCATTCTCGGTATGGCATTTTTTGTAATGATAATGACCAACTTTATCATGAACGTGGCAGCCATCGCGATTTCGCTGCCAGTAGCTCTGGTTATCGCACCGTATCTCGGAGTATCCGGAGAGGTTATCCTGTTCTCATCTCTTATTACCGCTGGTATGCCGTTTTTACTGCTGGTAGGTGCTGCGCCTAATGCCATTGCCTATAATTCCAAACAGTTTACTACGGGTGAGTTTGTGATGTACGGTATTCCTGCAAGTATACTTCTGATGTTTGTCACCTGGCTGGCGGTCACTGTTATCTGGCCGTTGATGGGTATGGTTACAAAAGTTCCTGTGTCGTAAGAAAATATTCTGTCTTGGATACAACCGGATTTCTCCCGGTTGTATCCTTCCTCATCTCGCCTGTTGCAGACAATCTGACAGCGGTGTCGCTCGTGTGTGCAGTGGTCACAAGGGTATAACTTCTTGATGTATTATGATTCACCTGTAAATGATTACAGGTGAACCATAAATTTACGATTATTTCTTTGTCTGCATGGATAAAGGAGTATAGTAAAAACGGTCGAAAGTCTTTAAGTGGTTTTGAATTTCCAATACCGGAAAATCATGAAAAACGATATCTCAATAACTCTTCCCGGCATCAGTGCAGGCAATCTTCTGGATGGCATTCCTCTTGGTATTGCAATCATAGACAAGGATTTACGGGTGGTGAGCATGAACCGCCATCTGGAATTACAGACAGGGTATCATCTGGCCGAGGCTAAGGGCGTAGATGTCCATTACATACTGCACAGCAGTCTTGGCGGGCGCGGGCAGGCACTGCGAAATGTTATCGCCAGTGGGGAGGCTGAGACTGTCGAGGGGGATATCATAAACAGGGATCGAAAAAAGATTCCTGTGCAGTTTATCATTTCACCTCTATGGAATCAGTCGAAAATGCTTGTCGGGCTGGTACTTGTTCTTGAGGAAATACTTACACCGCCATCTTTTACCGGGGGGCTTTCACGTTTCTGTGAAACAGATGGAATTATCGGCAGGAGTGAAAAGATGCAGGCTGTCTTTGAACTTATTCCGCTGATGGCTCGTACCGATGCCTCTGTTCTTATCACCGGTGAGACGGGTACCGGTAAAGATATAATCGCGGAAATCATCCACAACCATTCCGAACGGAGAAAAAAACCGTTCATTAAGATCAACTGTGGGGCACTGCCGGAAAACCTGCTGGAATCAGAGCTGTTCGGTCATATACGGGGCGCTTTTACCGGTGCTGTGCGGGATAAGGCGGGCATGTTCAAGATGGCCGATGGCGGCACGCTGTTTCTCACAGAGATCGGAGATATGCCCTTGCCGCTTCAGGTAAAACTGTTGTCGGTGCTTGATGATAAGGCCTATTATCCACTTGGCGGCGAAAAGAGAATGAAAGTGGATGTGCGTGTCATTGCAGCTACTCACAGAGCGTTGCATGACCGGGTGGAGTCGGGTGAGTTCAGGGAAGATTTGTTTTACCGTTTGAATGTGCTGCAATTGCATCTGCCGCCTCTGCGCGAGCGGGGAGAGGATGTCCGTTATCTTCTCCAGCATTATTTGAACTATTTTTCAGATAAGAATGGCAAGAAAATACACACGTTCAGCGAGCAGGTTCTAACGCGTCTGGCAGAATATGAATTTCCCGGGAATATCAGAGAACTGCGTAATATAGTAGAGTATGGAGTTTGTATCTGCCCGCAGGAGCAGGTGAATCTGGAGCATCTACCTCGCTATCTGCTCGGTTCTGCCGAGTCCGGGCATGAGAAATCTTCCGCAGATTGCTCGCTGGCGGTATCTTTGCAGGAACCGGGACGTATGATGACAGAAGAATTTGTCCCCGGAACAGTGAAGGATTGGGGAGGGCTGGAAAAAGATCTGATTGTGAAAGTTATGCTGCAGACCAGGGGCAATCGATCAAAAGCTGCAGAGATTTTAGGATGGGGCAGAACAACCCTCTGGCGGAAACTGAAAATGCACGGTCTCATGCCGATGGCGGATAAACGGAAGGAGAAGGGAGGGGCTGTTCGTAAGTCGTGATGTTGAATTATCTACCTGCATTCTGGCTGGAAGCGAGCAAGAAAAAGCCCGGCAAAAAGTGTGCCGGGCTGCATTGAAACTCTACGGGGATAGCAATGTCAATCGCCTTCAAACTCGCAGAAGGTATGTACTTTCAAGCCTGCTTCTCTCAGCTTCTTGCTGCCGCCGAGATCTGGCAGGTCGATAATGGCAGCGGCTTCGATAATCTCCACGTTGAGACGGTTCAGCAGGCTGGCAGCGGCCAGCATGGTTCCTCCGGTAGCGATGAGATCATCTATCAGGATGACCTTGTCGCCTGCTTTCAGCCAGTCCGTCTGGATCTCTACTTCTGCTTCGCCATATTCGAGGCTGTAGGATTCGGAGATTGTGTCCCCCGGCAGCTTGCCTTTTTTACGTACCGGAATAAATCCGGCGTTGAGTTCGTAGGCCAGTGGGGCTCCGATAATAAAGCCACGGGCGTCAATACCGACAACAGCATCTATTGTGGTAGTAAAGTAACGGTGTACGAAGAGATCAATGGTTTTTCGGAATACCAGCTTGTTTTCCAGAAGTGAGCTGATGTCCCTGAAAATGACACCTTTTTTGGGCCAACCGGGAATGGAACGGATGTGCTGGGTGAGATCAAATTGTGTTTCAGTCATAATTTCCAGATAGCATATAAATATGTGTTATATGTGTGTATCTACCGGGGTATACTGTGCCGGCAGAAATGCTCAAAAGTAACTGCAATAGACACCATCTTACCGAGCGGATGAGTGATAAGCAACTGTTTCAGGTCGTTTGTCGCTATAGAGCTGGTTTGCCAGCTGGTAAATATCTGTTAGGAAAAAAAATGCATAATGATGTATACTTTACCGTGCATTTATGAAGATCCACGAGGCGTCGACAATTCCAGGATAAAACAAGGAGGCTTTACATGAACGTGTTTGAGTTTGCAATGCAGATGGAGAAGGACGGTGAAGCGTTTTACAGGGAAATCGCAAAAAAGACCAAAGATGCAGGTTTGAAAAAGATTTTCACCACACTGGCAGATGAAGAAGTTGTTCACTACGAGACATTCAAGAAACTGTATGAAAAAACTTCTGCTAAAGCTGTCGAGAGTAATATTCTTGATAAGGCAAAAAACATTTTCGTTGAGATAAAAGCTGCCGGCGGCATTAATATCTCTGAAGAAACACCTCAGATTGAAGCGTATAAAAAGGCTCTGGAGGCGGAGAAGGACGCGTATTCGTTTTATGAGAAAAAAGCCGAAGATGTAAGCGATCCGGACGAGAAAAAAATTTTACTCACCTTTGCCCGTGAAGAGCGCAGACATTATAGACTTATTGAAAATGTGATCGAATTTGTCTCCCGGCCCGAAGAGTGGCTTGAAAATGCTGAATTTGCAAAACTGGAAGAATACTGATCTTGCTTAAATGCATTTAATTATGGTTGATGTACAATGAAAAAATCCCCCTGCACTTACGTTAAGTTGCAGGGGGATTTTTGTGTGCGGGAACATATGTTCTGCTGAAAAAGTTTACTTTTGGCTCAGCTTTTCGGCCTGGGCCTGAACAGCAGTGATTGCCACGGTGTTAACAATATCCGGCACAAGGCAGCCGCGGCTCAGATCGTTTACTGGCTTTTTTAAACCCTGCAGAATCGGTCCGATGGCTACCGCATTAGCTGAACGTTGTACTGCTTTGTAGGTATTATTACCGGTGTTCAGGTCCGGGAAGACAAATACAGTTGCTTTTCCTGCAACCTTGCTGTCCGGCATCTTGGTCTTGGCAACAGACGGGTCAACAGCTGCGTCGTACTGAATGGGGCCTTCGATTTCAAGGCCTGGGAAGAGCGTGGCTGCACGTTCCTGGGCTATTTCGGTTGCCAGACGTACCTTTTCGACCTGCTCACCTTTACCTGACTTGCCTGAAGAGTAGGAGAGCATGGCCACTAGAGGGTTGATACCGAAGATGGCAGCTGTCTGGGCTGATGAAAGGGCAATCTCCGCCAGTTGTTCTGCTGTTGGATTCGGGTTAACAGCGCAATCACCGTAGGCCAGAACGCGATCATTGAGACACATCAGAAAAACACTGGAGACGATTGAGCACTCCGGCTTGGTCTTGATGAACTGGAAGGCCGGACGAATAGTGTCGGCGGTGGTGTGCATGGCGCCTGATACCATGCCATCGCAATGTCCCTTGTAGAGCATCATGGTTCCGAAGTAATTCAGATCATCCATAATGTCGCGGGCGATGTCGCGGGTAATACCTTTAGCTTTGCGCAGCTCGTAGTACGTCTCCACATACTCGTCAAACAGCGGTGATTTACTCGGTTCGACGATTGCGGCATTGTCAAGATGCAGGCCGAGGCTGCTGATGCGCTCTTTAATCTTGTCTTCATTGCCGAGCAGAGTCAGGTTTACTACATCGCGACGGAGCAGTACTTCAGCTGCCTGCAGGATTCTGTCAGTTTCACCTTCGGGCAGAACGATGTGCTGTTTGTTCGACTTGGCACGCTGCAGAAGTTGTGACTCAAACATTTTTGGAGTTACAATTGTGGTCTTTGTTTTGATGATCTTTTCACTCAGCTGGTACATGTTGATGCTACGTTCAAATACAGCCAGAGCCTGGGTGATTTTGCGGGTGTTGTCCGGAGTGATTGCTGCATGAATATTTTCAACCCTGATAGCAGCCTGGTAAGTGTTTTCATGTACAGCAATGATGGGCACGGTGTTTTGAAAACCTTCAATAACTGTTTGAATTGCCCGTTCGGGGACGAGGCCACCGGTCAGCATGATACCGGAAATGTTCGGCATGGTCATGGAATGAACTGCTGCCAGACACGCCAGCACGACGTCGGAACGGTCGCCGGGTGTGATGATCAGCGTACCGTAATCGATGCGCTCGAGAAGATTACGAAGCTGCATGGCAGCGATGGTGAAGCTGCGCACATGGCGGGTAAGGTTCTCTTCACCGTAGAGAATTTCAGCGTTAAGAAGTCGTGCAACTTCCCCAACAGACGGGTTGCCGAGGTTCTCGTCATTGGGAATGACGTAGGTCAGTCCTTTGCTGATTTCCTTCCTCATGTTTTGCTGAACCATTTCAACATAGCTCGGGTCAACCCGGTTAGCAATGGTTGCAACCAGATCGCATGAGCGCTCTTCAAGAGACTCATGATACACCTTAATGGATCTGACCAGTTCATCAGGAGTTTTCATTCTGGCGCCTGCGACAAGCACAACAGGGCAACCGAGGTTGTTGGCGATATCAACGTTAACGTCGAAATCAAATGAAGCGGTAGCGCCCTCAAGTTCTATCCCCTCGCAGAGGATAAAGTCAGCTTTAGCAGCCAGGCTGTTGTACTTGGCCATAATGCCATCCATCAACTCCGCCTGCTTGCCAAGAGATATAAGCTGGCTTGCTTCAGTGACGGTGTAGGCGTACATCTCTTCGTAATTGGTGCAGAGATTATACTGGCTTTTGATCAGGTTGATCGTGTTGTCGCGCTCGCCCAGGCCATGACTGACCTGAACCAGCGGTTTGAAGAATAAAACTTTTTTAATGTTACGTGTCAGCAGTTCCATCAATCCAAGACTGATGGCAGACTTGCCGCTTCGTGGCTCTGTTGCGGCCACATACAAATTGTTTGCCATGATACCCTCGTGTACAGCTGTTCTACTCTGATGAGGTATAACAAGATGTTATCCTGCATCAATTCTATGTTATGGTGGGAGGTTTACGCCAATCCTTCTTTCAATTCTTCAAATTTGCAGCTTAATTTAAGACCATCGTCCTCAAAATTTGTACGTACTCTATAGGGCAGAGATTTAAATAGACTAACCATTGCCTTGTTCGTTGGCACTGTGTAGGCCACAAGTCCTGCAATTCCGTTATCCCGGGCCGCTTCAGAAATTTTCTTCAGCAGTGCTTTGCCGAGCCCAAGTCCCTGGTATTTTGTGTTTACAGAGAAGGCGACTTCAGCCATGTTGGTTTGCGCTTCGAGGAGGTATTCACCGATGGCAATGACATTCTCAAAGCCCGTTTCACCGACCAGGGCAATAAGAGTAAGTTCTCTGATATAATCAATTTGCGATTTAGTTTCCACATCAGAGCGAATAAAACTCGTTTTTTCGTGAAAAAACCTGCGTACGACATCATCTTTATCGAGGCTGTAGTAGTGTTCCTGGATCCTGCGCTCGTCAACGGGCTTAGCCGGGCGAATCATAATCCGCATGTTGTCCCGGTGCACGACCTCTTCAAGATGTACGGGATATATACCTTTTCCGCCCATTCCCAGTTTTCTGTTTTGACTGACCAGGCCAAGATCCTTCGCTGATTGGAGCAGTTCCTCGCGAAAATCAGGATGAGATATACTGATAAGGGCCATTGCTCTTTCCTGGAGGCTTTTACCAAAGAGGTTGATAACTCCGAACTCGGTGGCCACAAAATGTACATCACCTCGTGGAACAACTACGGTTTCGCCTCCAAATGAAGGGACGATGGCGGATATTTTGCCGTCACGACTGGTCGAAGGAAGGAATATAATGGACTTCCCGCCTTTCGATCCCCTCGCACCGCGGACAAAATCCGGGATACCGCTGACTCCCGCAAAAAGCGTTTGTGGCATGGCCTCAGCCTGCACCTGACCGGTGATATCGATAACCGTGGCCCTGTTCATGGTGACCATACGGTTATGACGGGCGATGGTGAAAGGATCATTGACGTAATCGGAAGGATAGAACTCAATGCCCGGATTATCGTGGAGGAACTCATAGAGGTTGTGGCTGCCGAGAGCGGCGGAGGCAACCAGTTTCCCGTCGTTGTAGCCTTTGCAGCGGTTGGTGATGACACCTTGCGAATATAAATGCATGATATCTTCTGTGAGATACTGAGAATGAAAGCCCAGATCGTTTTTGCCCTGCAGTGCCTGCACAGTAGCCTGGGAAGTGGCGTCGAGCCCTACCTGCAGGGTTGAACCGTCTTCGATAAGCCTGGAGATATGTTTGCCGATACGTGCGGCAGTTTCAGATTGTGGCTGATGTGAGATAGTGAGCAGATCCTCGGTGTGTTCGACGATAAGGTTTACCTGATTAACGTGGATAAAACTATGTCCCATGACCCTCGGCATTTTTTCGTTGACCTGAGCAATGACAAAGTCAGCGGCGATTGCTGCAGCAAGGGTCACATCGACCGAAACTCCGAGGCTCATCCAACCGAAATCATCAGGTGGCGAGACCTGAATCAGGGCAACATTTATAGGAAGTCTGCGGCTGGAAAAGAGTTTCGGTACCTCTGACATATTCATCGGGGTGATGAACCGTTTATTACGGGAAAGTAATTCAGAGCTGGTTGATCCAAGATATATCGAACGGATATTCAGGCTGGCATCCTGAGTTTTATTGGCTATTTCGGTGAGGGAGGAGGTCTCCATACTCATCATCCGCACAATCTCAAGGCCACTGAAATGAGGTGAATACTCTGCAAGTGCCCGAACCAGTTCCTGCGGTTCGCCGCAGGCGGAGCCAATGAAAATCCTCTGGCCATGCCGGATCTGCTTTATGGCTTCCAGAGAAGTACAGGTTTTATGTACATATGTATCTGCCCAGTAAATGTTCTCTGCCATGATTCAGTCTCCGTTTAGAGTAGTGATGCTGATGGAAAACAGAAGTTACCGGTTACGTGGATATCTGTGTGTTGCCCGGTGGTTCTGGTTGAAGAGCCTCCAGGTTCAGCATATCTCTGATCTGCTGCCACACCTTTTTTTGTAACAACTGATGATAACATATTTCGAGATGTTCTGCGTTGCTTATCGTCTGAAATGATCTTCTGATTAAACGGGGGATGCATGCAGGAGAATAAAAGAAATATTGTCGGGAGATGGGCGGAAAGGGCTTGATACCAATACACATAACTGCTGATCACGACATGACGACTATTTATAATGGTGATATGTATAGATCTTAAGGGGTTTAATGCTGGGCTGCCGATTCAACAGGGGGACCGGAATCGGCAGCATTATTTTGTTATGTGAGATGCTATCTGGTGACAGTAAACCCGTCGATCATGGTTACGCTCTGGCCGTCGCTATTTGTAACGGTGATATCCCGCGAGCCGCGGGAGGCCCGCCAGGCGATAAAGAGAGTACAGGTTATTTCACTCTCAGAGTTAACCTTGACCGAGGATACTGTAATGCCGGAGCCAAAGCTGACTGCTGCACCCTCAGCAAATCCGGAGCCGGTGAGCTTGACAGTCAGAGTGTCTCTCCAGCCTCCGGAATCAGGGATGCAATCGTCCAGAGTAAGTGGTGGGACAGGATTTTCCTGAATATGCTCAAGAGAGGTTGTCACATCGACTTTGCCATAGCCCCAGTCATTGTTCGGTAGCTCTGTATCCGTTACACCGGCTGTAAACTCATCTACTCTTGCACCAAGGCGTAGAATTTCCTTCATATCGGCGGGAGTAGGGTTTTTTCCGGCATTAACCGCGGCTTCAAGCAGTACGGCGACAGATCCGGTGGCATGCGGTGAGGACATACTTGTCCCCTGGAGGGTCGTATAATAGGCACTTGTCTGGGAACCTTCTCCATACTCAACCCGATTCATACAGCGGAAGTAGTTATAGCCGGGTGTGGAGAGGTTGGTTTGTGAAAGTGACGCGACTATGCCTACGCCTGGAGCTGCGATGAACGGCTGGGTTCTGCCATCCCGGCTTGGTCCCCGGCTGGAAAAGTAGGCCAGGTCTTCCATGGAAAATTCGTTATAATAGGTGATGGGCGAAGTAGTGTACGTCATGTCAATCAAGCTGAACGTCGAGTCAGGGTCTTCGCAGTCTGTGTATTCTCTACCAGGCCAGGTATCTTTGGTCTGATAGGCACCAATGGAAATAGCGGAGAGTGCTGTCGCCGGTTTCCCGATTGTCATGGTATTGTCAGCGAGATAGGTGTTGGTCAGGTCGTCAGGAGAATGACTGGTGCTGTCACTGTCATACCAGAAGAATGCATGTTTTAAACTGTCACTGTATCCCTGCCAACTATGGTATACAAATTCTCCGTTCTGTTCGGTGATGATGTTTATTACCCATGTTCCGGCAGCAGGTTCCGTACCCTGATAATCAGAAATTTCAATGTAGATGTTGTTATCGCTGTTTTCAGCAGCCCAGAAGGAATTTGCACCTGATACATTTTCCACATAAATAAATCCTTCAGGAGTACCGAAGCCGCCTGATTTGCCGTCAGTAAACCACAGATTACTATTAGGGCCAGAGTAACTTTGCGGGTATGTGGTACCGCCCGGTGTTGTTATCTGTACGTAGGCTGTTACAGCGCCGGGATACCAGATGTCGAAAAAAACGTAATCATCAGCTGCGGATGACACATAATCTGCGGGAGTTTCGAAGACTATATCCTGCAGAGTGTTGATCTTACCTGAGCCATGAATTGGACCGCCATGGGTATCAAATGATGGCCCGGACCAGCTGCTACCCGCATTACCCGCAGAAAGACAGATTATTTTTCCAGCCCCCGTGAGGTCATCCAGACCCCGTTCTTCAGCGGTTGAACCATCATGAGGGCCGTAGTCACTTCCCATACTCATGTTAATGACACAGGGCTTGCCCTGTTCGGTCGCTTTTTGAAAAATCCAGTTTATGGCATCAATGACTGCTGTTTCTGAGTTTCTATTTTTTTCGTTGTCAAAATCAAACTTTACAACCAACAGCTCCGCTTCAGGTGCAATCCCAGTGTAAGGCCCATCGTAGTTAGGAGCGCTGCCGTTACCTGCGGCTGTGCCGGCAACGTGGGTTCCGTGGCCATCATTGTCGCGGTGAGCGCAGGATGTGTAACCATCCTGAATTGTGTCTGCTGACCATTCTGTTCCGTAGGTGAAATTGGCAGGTGGGTCTGCAACTCCGTTGACATCTGAGGAGTCCAGAGTGTGGTCCCAGATCGAAAGAATGCGGGTGTTGCCTTCTATAGTGATGAAGTCGGGGTGTTCAATGTCAATTCCTGTGTCTATAACGCCGACAATCACATCGGCTCCGGTGTTTGTGTTCCTGGGGAAGTCAGTCTCTGGGAGATGTACGCCAGTCGAAGCCGCACTGAGATTCAGCATCTTCCTTACAGATTGCGCGGTGGTTATCTGGTGAACACCGTCGAGGGCTGCTATTGCCCGCATTTTTTTAACCGGCACAACAGCTGTCATTATCCCGCTTGAGGTGATGGTATTAATTTCGGCTCCCAACGCCTCAATTTTTCTGATTGTTGAGGTTTCCGCTTCAATGAATACATGAGCAAAAGTTACCTTCTTGCCGTGCACAGTTCGTTTAAAGGTGCTGGTGAAAGTTCCTCCGGCAAATTGTGCTCCGTCTGACTCGATGACTCTGTTGAGATGCGGACCGAGACGACCTGCCCAAAGACTGGAGGTTGTCAGCATAACGACAGTCAGAAGAATCGCCTGTAACCACATCAGCATTCCATGATGCTCTTTCATGTTTCTTGACCTCCCGTTAGATGTTCTGAGTAGAGGCTCTGTCAGAGCCTCATGATATACATCGACTGTTTTCGGGCGCAGCAGAGTATTGTGGCAACTTGCACTCAGCAAGAAGAATGCTGAGATACGTGTACAACATTTCCCCGGGGCATATTCGTATGACCCGGGGAAGTGAAAATGTAAGAGGGATGGAACGTTTCCTGCGAATAAGGACTGTATTGAAAAAACGGAATGAGCTAGAAAAAGTTACAGTTGGGAGCTTTTTATTCCATGTAGCGTCGCAGCGTGATATGAAAATTATACGTGGAGTTTTCTGGCCCAGTCGACGATTGCCGCAATATCCTGAGGGGTTGTTCGACAGCAGCCGCCAATTATCTGTGCTCCGAGTTCAAACCACGTGCGGGCATCCTGTCCAAAAGAGCAACTTGTCGAACTTCCATCCCAAATTTTTTTCTGCACATCGTAGCGCTCGCCCGAATTTGGGTAGACAATGATCGGCTTATCAGTTCCTTTACGGATTTCAGAAATTAAGGATGCTGTATGTTCGGGAGGGGTGCAGTTTATACCGATGGCAGCAACCTGTCCGTAAGCATCCAGCCATCTGGCGCAATCCTCAATTTTCTCACCGTTATTGATATGTTTGCCGTCTCTGCCGCTGAAGCTTATCCAGCAACTGGTGCCCGGGTGGTTTTGGAGCAGTTTGACAAGTACTTGAGCTTCCCGCAGGCAGGGAATCGTTTCACAGGCCAGGATGTCAGGACCAGCTTCAATAAGGGTTTGCAAACGTTTGTGGTGAAAATCACGTAATCCACTTTCGCTGATTGAGTAATCTCCACGGTATTCTGAGCCATCCGCAAGAAAGGCACCATACGGTCCGATTGAGGCTGCGACGAGAGGTTTGGGACGATCTTTTGTGTTTGCAGAGTCAGCCCAGAAAAGATCCCGGGCAGAGGTGGCAAGCGTGATGGATAAATGCATCAAATCCTCTGCTTGTGCTGCACTAAGGCCCCGCTTCATAAAACCTTCATAGGTCGCCTGATAACTGGCGGTAATGACGCAGTCTGCCCCGGCTTCGAAATAGTCGGTGTGTACCCTGCGTATTATATCCGGGTTCTCAATAAGGATTTTTGCTGACCATAACGGGTCGTTTAAATCGCAGCCGTGTCGCTGAAGTTCGGTGGAAAAAGCACCATCCAGAATCATAAGCGGAAATTTGTGAAGAATATCATCGATAGGATTCATAGTGTACCAATGTTGAATGCTGTGTTTAATCGAGTTGCCTGCGACGAATGCAGTTCACGCCTCCCTCTTCACTCCTGACCCCTCATCTGTTCAAGCTGAGATTCAAGGGTAATCAGAAAGTTTTTTGCATGCTCTCAAGGTATGTTAGAGCATGCAAAGAATGCTGTGACCAGACAATTGTCGATGCTTACCTGTACCGGAAGTGAACATAATGTGTAAACAAGACATGTATATAGCGAAGTCAGATCGGATTGTATAATAAAAAAACAGTTAGACGGAAATGAAGGTTATCCTTAAACGGGAGTAGTTATTCTCCGGAGACCTTGTAGTAAAAAAAGTGAATTTCTGTATCAGTAGTCACCAATTCTGTGAAAGGATATGGAACCTTTTGTTTTTTTTGTTAAACATATCTTGCTTGATAATAAAATTTGATTATTCTATCACTAACGCGCGGCAAAAATGAGTGAAACCTTTACAAGTAAAGAATTTGACGACGATTGTTGCCTTTTAGCGATGTAAATTCTTGAAACCTTGCGAAGGATAAAGCTGAGGTTTATGTGGGTTAGGATTTATGTTTGAAACTGATGGGTGTGGCTTTTGGGTGATGTTTTGAAAAACAGGCTTGAAAAGTATACTGTGCCAAGTTAAATCCGGTGTATATGTCATACTGTCAAAAATTGTTGTCGATAAATTATTAGGCCTGTGGCCAAACCAGTTCCCCCACGATTGGTGCTAAACGTACACTGGAAGAAAGTATTTCAGAAATCAAGGAGAAAAAAATGATTAAAAGAACCGTATTTGCTTCATTGGCTGCACTCGCCATCTGTTCCCCTGCACTGGCTATTGAGAAACCTGCAGATGCTACCGTCGGATTTAACGCACTTTCATCTGCGTATCCATCATCTGGTTTTAATGAGATTCTGGAGAGTTACGGCCTGAGTCTTCCTGCTGATAATGTTGCAGCTGTGCCGAAATCCTACGCAATGGCTGCTGACGGAAAAGTAAGCTTCAATGATACGTTCAAGGCGTATAACCCTGTGCAGTACCACTCTATTTTCACTGCTTATGGTCTTCTGTTGTCCCCTGAGGATGTAAGCAGTAAGCTGGGTATCAGCTCATACGCAACCGTTAAAGATGGAGAAGTTGTTTTTGGAAGTGCAAAGCTTGCTTTTAATGGCGAAGAGTGGGAGCATATTCTTGCCGCTTACAGCCTGCCTGCAGTACCTGCTCCGGCTCCGGTTATGCCAATGGACAGCGATGGTGACGGCGTAATTGATGCAAATGACGATTGCCCGGGTACTCCTTCTGGCGTAGTTGTTGACGAGAGAGGCTGCTGGGCACTTGCAAGCAATCTTCTTTTCGATCATGACAGCGCTGTGATCAAAGCTGATTTCTACCCGGTTCTTGATAAAACCAAGAAAGTTTTCAATGATCATCCTGAGCTGGAAGTAACCGTTGAAGGTCATGCTAACAGCAAAGGACCAGAGGCATACAATCAAAAGCTTTCTGAGAGACGTGCAAAAGCTGTTGTTGATTATCTTGTCAACAAAGCAGGTATCTCTGCAAGCCGTCTTGACTATGTTGGTAAAGGTGAGTTGAGCCCTGCGTATTCAAATGATACCGAGATGGGTCTTGCCAAGAACAGAAGGGTTGAATTTACCCCTAAGCAGTAATTATATAGTTGATGCCGGTTTCTGCCGGCAACCTGAAGTAACAAAACGCCCGGGGCAGATTCTGCCCCGGGCGTTTTGTTGTGTATGACATACTGTTGAAAAGAGGAACTCAGGAGTACATCATCCGCATCCTTCACCGGAACCAAGGCATTCACCTGATGCACAGGATTTCCGTCTGCCCTTGAGGCGAGCAGTTTGGCCTCCGTCGTAGACAGTCTCAAGCGCTTCTTCAATAAAACCTGCGGCTTCAATAGGCTTTATTCCTGATTTCATCAGAATGTCGAGCGGGGTCTCACCTATACCGCTGATCAGAACAGCACGACAGTCTCCAAGGATTCTCGCAAGTTTGTGCCAACGTTTGATACCACCACCGACTGATGGTGCATTGCGTTCAGCTATTTTTTGTAAAGTGCCGCTTTCTTTTGACCAGATCTGAAAACTCTTTGCTTCTCCAAGATGCTGATTAACCAGAATGCCTTCCTGAGTAGCGACGGCGATATAGGGTCTCTCCTCTCCTTTCGGCATTTTGGTGGAGGCACAGTCACTGAGGCAACTACGGAATTCATCTGTTCTGTCTTCGCCGAGCAACCCTACGGCATCGGCTCGGCAACGGGTACAGTGTCGCATCTGCGGCAGGTATTTTTCAGCAGTGTTGCGAATCTCGTTCATGGTTGCGGTGGCAGGTTGCTCAATATCAGCAAACGGAGTGTTCACATTTGGAAACATGGCCATACAGTTCAGCAGATCTGCGCCAAGCTCCTTCATGGTTGCTGCCACCTCTTCTACATGGTGGTCGTTGATGCCCGGAATTACGATACAGTTTATTTTGACCGTGATTCCATGGTCTTTCAGTTTTCTGACTGCAGCCAACTGTCTTTTGAGCAGCAGCTCGGCACCCTGTAATCCTCTATATATTATATTGTTATCACTTACCCAGCTGTAAATTTTACTGCCGATTTCAGGGTCTACGGCGCATATTGTGATAGTCACATGACTCACTTTCAGCTTGGCCAGTTCCTCTATGTATGGGGCGATACCCATGCCGTTTGACGAGACGCAGAGAAGGGTCTCCGGGAAATTCTCACGAATCATTCTGAGAGTTCCCATTGTTTCTTCAGGATTAGCAAACGGGTCACCTGGGCCGGCTATCCCTGCGACAGTGATTCTCGGCTCTTTCTCCAGCACCTTCTGCATATAGATTTTGGCCTGTGAAGGGCTGAGCACAGATGAGGTGACGCCTGGACGTGATTCATTGACACAGTCATATTTCCGGTCGCAGAAATTGCATTTAATGTTGCATTTCGGAGCCACAGGCAGATGCACGCGACCAAATTTGCCTTTTGCTTCAGGGTTAAAACATGGGTGACGATGGTAGTCTTTTGGAGTAATTTCTTTCATGATTTCGCCTTGTATCTGATTGGAAGCCGGTGCTTCAGAAGGGGCCGCGGTTCGGAGTTACATATAGGTGTAACCTACGTCTGAGTCGTCCTGTTTTTTTGCGATCATCGTGTTCGTGATGGTGTCGAACAGCTGCTGGGCACCGTGATAGCCGATGTGCAAAAGGCGCTGACCGCCGACACGGTCGTGTATTGGAAAGCCGACACGGATTAGAGGGATATTCTCTTTACGGGCGAAGGAATACCCTTTCGAGTGACCGATAAGTATATCTATTGCAAGTTCTTCAGCCCGTTCCTGGATGTCAAAGAAGTCCACGTTTTCGTGTACTTCAGGAATGTCGCAGTTGAGGCCAGCCAGAGCTTTTTCAATACTTTCTTTAAATTTGCCGCTTTTGCCGCCTGACGCGCAAAGAACGGGCTTTACGCCTATCTCAGCAAGTAGAGCAGTGAGGCCGACGACGAGATCCTCCTCACCATAGACAACAGCTCTTTTACCAAAAATATATTTGTGGCCATCAACCATGGCATCGACCAGCCTGCCACGAGCGCTGGTATATTTATCGGGTACAGGCTTACCGCTGGCTTCTGCCAGAGCGTCCATAAAGGCATCTGTTTCCCGGATACCTATCGGCATTCCGAGTCGTTTGAGAGGTACACCATGCATTTCGGTAAGACTGGTTCCAGCAGTTTCAACGGGCAGAGTTCTGCCGCATTCAAGCGTGAGGGATGATCTTCCCATTTTGTGAATAGCACTGAGCGGGGTGCCGCCTTTAGGAATCAGTGGATATTCGTTTAATGCCTCGCCATCGAGCGTTTCTGAATAATCAGGCAGGATGGTTGCAGAAATGCCGAAATCAGAAAGTACTTCTTTCAGGTAGCGAAGATCCGCGGCAGAGATAAAGCCTGGCAGGATATTTATAGTATCTTCTTTTTCGCCGCCCTGGCTCAACTGTTCGACAACAGATTTAAGGGCAGCGTTGAAGCCCTCCATATGCGTACCGGAATAACTGGGAGTGGAAACGGAGATAATTTTCGGGTCATTGATACCATTCTGAAATTCCTGCTCATATTCGTGAATGATCATGCGGATGTCATCGCCGATCGTTTCTGTCAGACATGTGGTCGCTACCCCGATGAGTTGAGGCTTGTATTTGCTCGTGACGTTTTTTAAGCCGAGTTTCAGGTTGGCTGATCCACCGTATATTGCGTGTTTTTCTCCAAGAGACGATGAGGCTATATCTATCGGTTCATTGAAGTGACTGATTATGTAGCGGCGCATGTACGTTGCGCAGCCCTGTGAACCATGAAGAAATGGGACGGCACCTTCGATTCCGCGAAAGGCCAGAGATGCACCAAGCGGCTCGCAGAGTTTACAGGCATTGGTGGTCGAAACGTAATTGGGCATCTTAGACATTATTTATCCTCCTCGGATCGTCTTGGAACGAACTGCCAGACGGGGCTCATAACAGAACTGTAGACTTCCTTTGCGAAGTTCAACATGCCGTGGAAACCTGCAAGCATCTCTTTACGCTCATGATTGTGGTCACAGAAGGCCACACCAAGTTTATAGGCAATCGGGCGTTCCTTAACGCCGCCTACAAAGATATCAACATCTTTTTCTCTCATGATGGCAGAAAGCTCAAGCGGGTTGGCATCGTCAATGATGATTGTTCCTGCATCAGTTATTTCCTGAAGTTCCTCATAATCTTCACGTGTTCCGGTCTGGGAACCGACCATAACAACATCCATGCCAATAAGCCGGAACGCTTTTACCAGTGAAAAGGCTTTAAATGCACCACCAACGTAGATTGCAGCTTTTTTTCCTTTCAATGCAGTTTTGTACTGTTGTAATTCGGGGAGCAGCACCTGGAGTTCTTCTTTTACAACCTGTTTGGCTTTCTCCATCATCTCTGCATCTTCGAAGTAGCGAGCAACTTCGTAGAGGGATTCCGCCATATCCTCAACTCCAAAGTAGGAGACGCGGATAGATGGAATGCCATAGCGGTTTTCCATCATGTTGGCGAGTTGCTGGGTAGCCCCGGAACATTGCACCACATTGAGTGAGGCACCATGAGAACGTTTGATATCTTCAACGCGACCGTCACCTGTAATGTTGGCTACGACCTCGACACCGATCCTGTTGAAATAATCACGTATCAGCCAGATCTCTCCGGCCAGATTAAAATCTCCCAGAATGTTGATGCTGCGTTTGCTTATACCAGTCGTATCACCCGTACCGACCAGCCTTGACAAGGCGTTGCAAGCGGCCTCATAACCGGCACGTTTGTTACCTTTGAACCCTTCGGACATAACGGGTAATACCGGAATACCTTTTTCTTTCTCGACCTTCTTGCAGACAGCCTGTAAATCATCACCGATCAGGCCGACAATACAGGTGGAATATACAAATGCAGCATTTGGATTGTGGCGTTCTATCAGCTCTATCAGGGCTTTGTAGAGTTTGGGCTCACCGCCGAATATGACATCCATCTCCTGCAGATCGGTGGAGAAAGACAGGCGATGCAATTCCGGGCCGGAGGACAGGGCTCCTCGGATATCCCAGGTGTAGACTGCGCAACCAATAGGTCCGTGAACCAGATGGATCGCATCGGCAATGGGGTAGAGAACAACACGGGAGCCACAGAAGACACATGCTCGCTGGCTGACGGCTCCTGCAAGGCTGTCTTTGTCGCACTCAATTGAAAAGGGTTCATCTCCTTTTCGATGTATCTGGGCTTCTCTTTCTTTTAAGACTTTTAATGGTTCCATAGCTCGCTCTGTATCTGAAGACAGCTGTTAAATTCTGTTTCATATCTCTTGAGCAACCATCGTGCCAGGGCGCCACATGTATTTATAGTTCTATAAAATCAGGATGATACGGTTATTGGCTCTTGGTTTGGAGTGTACGCTGGAAGTGTAATAGCGATGTAGGAAGGATAACAATAGTGTAGGAATGCTGCAAAA
>JBFHGS010000043.1:0-25782 GCA_041582995.1 Desulfopila sp.
CACGGATTTTCCCATTTTCTCCGCATTTCACGCTTCACTTGATCAAGCTGAAATTCAGGGGTAACTAGTGCTCTGTAAAGCTTAACCTATCGCATATTTCCAGCCCTTTTGTCACACTGACTTCGTTTCTCATTCAGTTACATAGCGTTGCTATGCTCCTTCATTCGTGCCTTGCTGTGTGCCGAAATTGCTAAGAAATATTACGACATCTTAATGTTTACAGAGCACTAGAATAGGTTATACTAAATACATGTGCCACAGTGTGGCACTATCCTTCAGGGTGCTTATTCTTATCTAAACATCTGTTGTCATTATGTTTGAAACACATTTTAGATAAGGTGAGAAAAATGGATAATGAAATAGGAATCTTATTAGTTCTGATAGCGTTTGCTTTTGGTTGTTTTGTAGCGGTTGGTATTTCTGAGGAGCGGGAAAATGCTAAAAATCGTGATAAAGAAGAGATACGCCGCCAGAAAAGGGAAGACCGGGTAAATAAATTATTTGGTAGATCGTAGGCAATCCTGGTGTCTCATGAACAGTGCGGTGCTATATTCTCCGTTTTTTGCCAGTGAACGTATTAACATCACGTGTGAACTGATTCAGCTCTACATCTGGCACCGCCTGAGCAAATGAAAAGTCTGACCTGAAGGCAGGTGTCACGATTCTTTTAACCCTTTGAGTAAGAATGAGGGCCCGAACGGGTTCCTCTGCTTATCAACTCAAGTGAAAGTAGGCTGGCGAAATGCTTGCGGAAGATATGGTATCTGGTAACGTGAATCACGTTCTGAGCATCATTTTCTAACGATGCTCAGAACGCATTAAGAGAGGTTAGATTGAGTATCCAAGACGTGCAGTTTCTTTCTCTTTACGAATAGCACAGGCTTTGGCAAAAGCGGGCTTTTTACCGTGTTTTGCTATTGATACAGATGTCTTGCCTTGCTTTCCCTGGTGAGTAACCCAACTTACTTCATATCTGTTCAGTTTCTCATTCAACCGTACCCCGACGACTCCGCTGCTTGAGCTGCTGACGGTGACCATATGCTTATTCGTTCGAACTTTACCAAGTTTAACTTCTATCTTATCACGCCAGGATATTGCTGAAAGCAGGCTTGAATATCGTCCGCCACACTTTAAGTCAGAAAAGAACTTTGAGTGGGTTTTACCAAGAAAACGGACTCGAACATACCAGCCATGGGTGCGTTTGGAATCCTGATCAATTCTAGCTATATCTTTATGTTTTTCCAACAATATTTTCTGTGTGTTAAATTCTTCCATTTTGACTCTCAGGTGTATAGTTTAGTTGTTTTTATTCGCCGGGAGCAAAAAATTATAATGAAATGAAATAATAGCCCACCATGCATAACAGTAAAATGGAGTTATGCAGTTTCAGTGCCACTTTGGAACGATTGCAGCAGAATGAGCTCTTATTGTTTGTTATCACGGGAGAGCGCTCTTTTTTACAGTCAGGCGATTGGTAAACGGACAACCATGGCGTAATTCGAGTTACGATTTAGAAACTGAAACGGAAGAGTGAAGTACGATTTCGTAATGTGAGCGAAGGTCTATTTGAACATGTTCAGAGGAGCACGATGATTTTCCTGATTTCTCATAACAGGTCAACATGTTAGAGAAATCAGGAGCAGTTTGTGTCTATCTTGCACTTTTCTAAGACTCGTATGTCTTCATGCCAATACTACAGTGTAGTGATGGAAGCGGTGTTACTGTCGTGGTACCAAGTAAGCTCGTAGCCAAAAGCCTCAGATAATTTGTGTAACTCGATAAACTCTTTTCCTGCAAAGTGTTTAGCCGGAGCAGTTACACTCTTAGAGTCTTTGGTAACGGTAATCATGTTGGTTTCCTGATTGTAGAGGTATTGTGCATTCATTTTATCTGCCATGACGTCAGCCTGTACAACTGGTTTACCATCTACAAGTGCGGGTTTTGCCTCGAAGAGTACGGGTAATCCTTCCCACATAACAGTGAGTTCTTCAGTATCCATTGCATATACTTCGTCACCTCCGACTACCGTTAACACAGCATTAATGTTTTTAATTTCATGAGCCGGACAAGTCATGTAGTCGCGATCAATTACCACAAAGTCAGCGAGTTTACCGACCTCTAATGAACCCTTGATATTTTCTTCAAACTGACCATATGCTGCCCAGATAGTAAATGTTTTCAGGGCTTCCAGGCGGGTCATAGCTTCTTCCGGATACCAGCCACCTTTCGGCAGGCCTGATCTGTCCATTCGTGTCACTGCGGCATATAATCCATGATAGGGATTGACCATCTCAACAGGTGCGTCAGAACCGCCTATAATAATGGATCCTGAATCGATTACCTTTCTCCATGCGTATGCCCCCTGCATTCTGTCTTTACCGATACGGTCTTCAGCCATGGTTTTATCAGAGGTGGCGTGAGTTGGCTGCATTGCCGGAAGGATTTTTAATTCAGCTATTCGTGTAATGTCATCAAGTGTTGAAACTTGGAAATGCTCAATTCGTAGACGAGAATCAGCACGAGGATTTTCCTTCATTACCTGTTCATAGGCATTAATGACTTGATGAATTCCACCATCGCCAATGGCATGGGTGGCTACCTGATAACCATTGTCGTAGGCTAATTTGATCGCTTGATATAATTCCTCGTCAGTATATTTATAATTTCCGTTGTGTCCGGGCCTGTCACTATAACTTTCAAGCATAGCGGCACTTCTTGAGCCTAAAGAGCCGTCGGCGAAAAATTTGATACAATTGAGGGAAAGCCTAGAGTCATACAATTCTGATTGCGGCTTATGACTTGTAATGTACGCTTTTTCGGGGTCTCCAAGTCCAGCCCCCCAGGCTCCGCCAATTAACCCATACAGCCGAATCTTCAGTTTGTTTTCACTGTAAAGTTCTTTGATGAGATCGATCGTCGTGAGAGGGGAACCTGCATCCATGATGCTGGTGAAGCCATATGACAATAGCTGTTCTTGGGCTTTGAGCATTGCTTCTTTCTCTCTAGTGCTGCTCAATACAGGAATGATTTCATTCACCGGCACACTGGCTGTATCTGTCAGACATCCTGAAGGTTCACCATCGGCATTTCGTAATATTTCACCGCCTTGGGGATCTGCTGAGTCTTTTGTGATACCGGCCATTTTAAGGGTTAGAGAATTGACCCATATCATATGCCCATCTGTTCTTTCCAAAACAACAGGATTGTCAGGTGATACGGCATCGAGTTCTTCTTTTGTCGGATAGCTTTTGTCATCCCAGATAGTATTATTCCAACCAAAGCCAGTAATCCACTCCCCGGGTTGTAATTTTAAGGCTTCGGCTTGTACTGCATTGAGGATTTCAGCTTTAGGTTTCCAGAAAGCATCAATTTTAAGTAAGTTTTCACCAAGCATCGGGAAATGCATATGTCCTTCGATTAATCCCGGCAGGACAGTTTTGCCTTTCAGGTCTATGACTTTTGTCGTGTCCCCGATCAGGTCGTGTGCTCCTTTAGAGTCTCCAACGTAGATAAGTTTCTGCCCGCTGACAGCCATTGCTTCAGCTTTAGGATGAATGCTATCGATCGTGTATATATTTCCATTAATATAGATACTATCTGCCACTGTATCGGTTGCAAAGCAGACACCCGGTACTCTGCTGATGACGAGCACAAAGGTAATAACTACAGTTGTGAAGACTTTCTTTGTAAATGTTCCATTACGCATTGTAGTATCTGCTCCTTTTGAAGAGGTTAAAGAGTCAAAAGTTCCGGAGGAGTGTTACTTCTGGATAATTTTATACAAGGTTATGTTGTTGTGTTTCGGCGTCTTGAGTTGGTGGAACGTCTCGAATTGGCTCTATTATATAGAGCTATCTGGACAGAGAAGATCACATGTCTGTCACTGGACCGGAAAGCCTGACGTGTACATGGTGTTGTATTTACCACCGAATCTTTGCTTGTTCAATTGTTATTCATGGAATTTTTCTTTCAGGGAGAACACTGGAAAGCAATAATGTTTGGTGGATAGAGGTTGAAACCCTTAGCGCTTATGTCATGTTGGTTGGGGCGAAACAGCGCATCGTCAGAGCTGTCGGAACAGGGATATGGATCATTCGCGAAAGAGGTCCCGGGAAACTCTCTGAGCGAGAATGTGATTGGGGCAAATACATAGCCCCGATTTTCTCCTACAGCAACACGCTGTTACGTCGTCGGCAATGCCTGGGATGTTGTAGAGGCCAAGAAGGCTGATAGCAAAAAGGAGTATTTCAGTGTAGATTCTGCGATGAAAGGAGGAAAGCTACTGTCTATCTGGTTCGGGCGCGAAATTGCCTGTGGAAATCACTCCTGCTCCAGGTGGCTTTGGGAGTAAGCCGGGTTGTCATGGATTTTTTTCTGAAGCAGGTGTTTTAGTTTGAAATCAGAGAATAAATTCAACTTGTGTTTCAACCTGCCAGAGGTAAGTATTTCAGTAGCTGACAGTGGCATTAGAACAGATATATTTGTTACTGCAGGGAAAGCAAAATCCAACCTGAAGTTTAGAGGATGGGTAATTAAAAAAAGAACTTTCATAAATAATCAGTGAGTTATGGGTATTATTGAATTTCCCCCTAATTATCAGGAACCACCGTTCTTTAAGGAGATTCGCCAAGAGGGTTACCATGTCTACAATCTTGAGAATTCCGAGATGCCGAATTATTATCCTGAAGAGTTGCCGGAATATCCCGGTGTGTCACTGAAAGAACTTAAAGTGGATGATATCATAACGATACGAGTATTTTTCGGTGTCGGTTCCGGCGAAGAGATGAGGGTAGATAGCGGTTATCTTGATTTACGAGTTGAGTGTATTGATATCGATAAAATTACAGGGGCCATTATTACCGAGTTGCCGGAAGAATTTGTGTTAAGTACTGGAGATTCAATCGATATTTTCGAAGAAGAACTCTTGTATATAAATGAAATTCAATAAAAATAAAATGTTACCGAGAGGTAACTGCATACAGGAACCCCATCTCTGAACGATCGTTGTTTTCTGCATAGTTAAGGCTATGGGAGTCTTCGCTTACCTGCAAGAAAGCGTGTTTGTCTGCATACAGTGCATCTGTACTCTGTTTCACACATTTGAGGCTTAGTGCCTCAGGAACTCCTGTATCCCGTGAATAGTTGCGCTGATAGTTGAATACCTCCTGGAGCGGACTCCCGTCCCGGGAATTATTCAACTATCACTATCCTGATCTCTGAGAGGCGTTTGACATAGCGTGGTCCTGTGAGGACATCTTTTGCAGAGAAAAGATCGACACAATCCCTCTTCTCATGTACCGGCTTTCCGTCCTTTTCAAGAATGATCATAACGCCTTCGCCCACCGAGGTATTGAAAAGTTCCTGCCAGGAGAAAACTGTTTTATAGCCATCATCGGATGAAGCGATAATAAACATCTTCTTTGTATCATTGTGTTCGGTGGTGATTACCTCCGCCAGATGAATGATGTCGGTCAGCAAAATCCCGCGACAACTGTTGAGGCGTCCTTTAGGTACGCCGCTTCCGCATGCCAGGAGCAGGTCGTTAACTTCGACCATATCCATTCCTAGGAGTTCATTAAGGCAAAAGGCACGCGTTTCTTTAACTTTTCCAGTGACATAAAAGCTGACAGTACTCCTGCCGGTGGAGGATAGTGGTTGTGTTTGCATGATTTCTCCAAAGCAATTGACCGGGGATTCGATATGTTCTTCGTGCATGAAAAAAGGCTGAATCATCATACAATGATTCAGCCTTCAGGCAAAGATGAGACAAGTGGGCAGGAGTGAGGATAGTCTTATTGTGCAGATTATTCTGTTATTGTGGTATCAACAGGCATCATAAGCCATATTTACCTGATCTCTGTAGCGGTCCAGCACTTTGCTGCGTTTGAGTTTCATGGTGTGGGTGAGCATACCGTTATCAACACTGAAGGGTTCATCAACCAGTATGAATTGTCTGGGAATTTCATACCCTCCGAACTTGCCTTTCAGCTGAGATACAATTGATTCCTTGATCATTGTCTCAACCTCTGGGCTAGCGATCAGTTCTCGTGGTGTTGCTGTGTCTAACCCCTGTTGTTTTGCCCATGCTGACAATTTGGTAAAATCGGGAACAATCAGACAGATGTTATGGCTGCGTCCCTCTCCATATATGAAAACGTTTTCGACCCATGGTGAAAGTTGTATCTCTTCTTCAAGTGATGCAGGAAATACATACTTGCCATTTTCGAGCTTATATTGCTCCTTGATGCGACCGGTAATAAACAAAAAACCATCTTCATCCAGGTATCCAAGATCACCTGTGCGGAAACCACCGTCTTTGGTCATCACTTCGCGGGTTGCTTCGGGTTTGTTGTGATATCCCTGCATGACATTAGGGCCGTAAACCACAATCTCACCTGAGCTATTTGCGTCGTCATCACTAAACTGACGATCTATAACAACACGTACCTTATCAAGAGGGCGTCCTACGCTACCGGGTTTATTAGCCATACTGCTATTCATAGTTACTGCCGGGCTGGTTTCACTCAGTCCGTAAGCATCATACACGGGAAGACCAATGTCTGTGAAGAATTGAGCAACCTCAAGATTCATCATCGCACTTGCCGTTAAAGATCCCTGCAGGCGTCCTCCAAAGCGTTGACGGATCTTACTGAAGACAATTCGATCTGCAATAGCGTATTTCAGTTTTGGTATGAAGGCGCTTTTTCCCTGGCTTTTCAGTTTTCTGATGTGACCGGCACTTTCAATTCCCATGGTAAAGAGTTTGAGTGCCAGGCCACCAGTCTGGTTCATTTTGCTCCAGAGGCCATCATAAATTTTATTAAACACACGTGGGACAGCTATAAGGAAGGTGGGAGCAACTTTGCCAAGATCCTCACTGATAGTGGTCACATCACGCATAAAACCGATAGAGCCACCCATGTAAATGAAGTTGTATAATTCAGCGGTCTGACCGTACGAGTGAGCCCAGGGTAATATCGAGAGACTGCGGCTTTCGTGGTTAAGTTCAGGAAATATTTTCCCGCCAGCGATGACATTGCTGGTAAAATTGCCATGGGAGAGCAGCACACCTTTCGGGTCGCCAGTAGTGCCGGAAGTGTAGATAAGAACTGCAGTGTCTGTTGGTTTCGGAGTTGTTGACCGTAGTGGGATTTTGTGCCCTTCTTCCTCAAGGTCAACTATGGTTTTTGCAGCATTCCCGTCTATCAGAAAGACATGCTGAAGATCAGGAAGGTCATCACGTATCTGCTCTATGCTGGCATAAATCAACTCATTGGCAACAAACAGGATTTTTAGACCACTGTCTTTAATGATATGTTTCCATATCTTCGGGAGCTCTTTTTCGTACATGGGGATAAACTTGGCTCCCAGACCAAATGTAGCGAGAGCTGCTATAGCCCATTCAGTACGGTTATTGGCAATTATACCTACGGCATCACCTGCTGTAATGCCATACTGGGCAAGTCCGGCCCGAAGATCGTCTACTCTTCTGCCAACGTCTTTATAACTCACCCAGGAGTAATTTCCATTTTTATCAGCGGTACCAAATAGCGGACGTTCAGCATTACGACTTAGACTCTGTTCAAACATTTCAACGATATTGTCAGGCTTGTCATAGGTGTACATGAGATGTCTCCATTCATAGGGTGGGAATGGTAATATATGACGCGTACATCGGGTAAATCGTAAGAAGTATGGCGGTGGTCAGCTAAGTAATACCGCATACAACCTTATATGCTGCAAATATGTAAAGCAAAGCCGATTGTATCGTGGTTTCAGGTAAAATCGGCAAAATGTGCTATGGGACCGCTTGTTTTACAAGTTAGTATGCAAACCATTATGCAATGCACAAGATCGTGCATCTCATGGTCAGGTTTATGTGCTGTCACTGTCAGCCCAATGATACAGGTTATAGCCTTTCTCCTCCAAGATCAGGCAATGTCTTTGAGAAGACGCTTAAAAAGTATTTGTTCTTCATGGGTAAAGCCACTGAGCATTTCTTCGTTGGCTTTTATGCGAAGTTCTATAAGCTGGTCCTTCAGTTCGTCAGCCTTTTCAGTAGTAAAGAGGCGGTAAACTCGTCCATCATCGGGGTCATTCTCTTTCTTTATCCATTGAGAATCGATCATTCGATCTATCACACCCGAGAGAGTCGCTTTATCCATAACGAGAAGTTTGCCGAGTTCGGCGGCAGTGATTCCCGCTTCAATCCATAAACCTTCCAAAACAAGGTGCTGCAGATTAGTCAAATTATATGGGCGTAATTTGGCCTTGAACTGGCCATGTGCCTTTTGATATGCCTTCGCCAGGAGGAATATCGTACAATCAGGAATGTTAGGGTTGTTTTTTATCATAGAGTTTTCCCTTCGTATACGAACAATGTATAGGAAATTAAGATTTTGTCAATTTGATTATATGCAATCTTGTAGAGAAGGTGCCTGACAACTGCAAGATATTGACGCTGGTCTTACTTTCTTTAAAGTACTGATTGGGTTTGATAGACTTCTGATGGAGCAATAAATAAGAGAAGTGTTATGACTGTCATCTGCTCTTTGGGGGTTGTATCATTATAAATATTCATCATAAATCTACATGTACTTTTGATGTTATTTGCAATTTTTTGTCGATTTGTGGTGTTTTCATGTTGTCAGGTTTTTATCAAGCCGCTCTGTCTTTTGCATGATGCCATAGACAGGACGAAAACAACTGTACTTTTCAATTTCCCAGATGGGAGGAATCGTTATGGGCATGTTGAAAGAATTTAAGGAATTCGCTGTGAAAGGGAATGTCATTGATATGGCGGTCGGCATTATTATTGGTGCCGCATTTGGCAAAATTGTTTCATCATTTGTGGGCGATGTCATTATGCCTCCCATAGGTGTATTGCTGGGTGGTGTTGATTTTTCCAATCTGGCCTTCACCATAAAGGAAGCTTCAGCAGACCTGCCGGCAGTTATTATAGGTTATGGGAAATTCATTCAAACGTGTGTCGATTTCACTATTATTGCATTTGCTATATTTATAGCCATCAAAGCCATAAATTCTCTTAAAAGGAAAGAGGAAGAGGCTCCTGTTGAACCACCTAAGCCTTCTGCAGAGGAAGAGCTGTTAAGGGAGATCCGGGATTTGTTAAAAGCAAAGAGTTGATTGATGGGAAGATATATCTGTTTGTTTTTAAGCTACAACATATCAGCTAACGATATTTTATAACTTTGAAATACCAAAGGGCGTTTTCGGTAACTTCCGGGAACGCCTATTTTGTTATGTGAATCTTGTAACTAAAGTTGCCTGGCATCGTTGATAGAATAGCAGGTTGCATCTGTATAAATGCTCTCACGTGGAGACAAAAATGCGGTGAACAAACACGGGCGGCATGACGATGTTGCACCAGAAGAGGTTTACCGATGTTGGCCCGCTATCTCTCATAGAGATACAAAAAGTATCTACGTATATGTAATCGCTTTATGAGGAATTCGGGTTTAATTCACTTCAGCATCTAGAAAAGAGGTGTTGGGGTGAGAATATGCAGTGGTTATTCGGGAAGAATCATATTTTTAAATTGAAAATGCTATTACATTCAGCTTATGAATCTGTTTGAACGTCAAACGTTTCAGTTCATCTGAAGCTGTGCATCGTAGGTGCTTTTCGAGACGATATTGTGGTTATTTCGGATTTTAACGATTTATGAGAAATTCGGGTAGCTGAATGTAATGTGTTGATGAGGTACAACAGTTCCCGGACAAGCACTCCCCAGCCTAGGAGATTTGTCATGAAAAAAATGATAACATGCTTTGCCCTTTCTCTGGCCTTTGCAGTCACTCCTGTTCTTGCTCATCACCCCGCGGAAGATACTGTTGATGCTGAGATTTATGCAATGATTGTTGATATGGTGTCCGATACTATGCATGTCGTTATGGTTACAGATGATACAGGGGGTGGAATGACAACTATCACCGCCGATTCAGTGAGTGCAGCTGAAGATCTCATCGATGATGGTTTGCTCGCGACTCTTTCTCTACTTGGAGATGAGGACGATGAGGTTATCGTGACTATTTCGTTTGGTGAGGAAGTTGAACCGTATGATGTTTCTGTAGATACGGAACTTTCCAGTTATAGTTCTGACGATGAATATGACGATGATGACGATAGTGATGACGACGACAACATGGCCCGTTGGAATGAAAGGAATGACTGGGGGCGGGAGGTAATTTTTACAGTGAATACTGTGGTTGAAGTTGATGATGAAAGTGACGATGACGACGATGATGATGTTATTTTCAGTAGTCGAGGGCGCCTTTAAAATGGTAGGTTAGACTGTTACATCGAATTACGTACGATCACATACGTGTTATCAAATACGAAAGGGGTGTATATATTTCTCAGGGAGTGATTACACCCTTTTCCTGTTCGCAATTCTGCACGATATGACTTTCCAGCATTCTGCCTCCATTTTAAAGGCGATCCAGAACAGATCTCATGATATGATAGCGGTGCGTTGCCTCTGCTACGCTTAGTTATTCATTGTAATCTATTACATGAGGGTGAAGGTAAAGTCTGTCCCCGCCCCGCCACAAGCAAACACAAGTTAAAAGGAATGTTTTTTGGATTTAATATTGAATAATTTGCGCATTCCCATCGAGAAAGACGGGATGGCTGCATATCGCAATGCTGCTTCAAGAGAACTGAAGATTGCCGAAGAACAGATCGTGATTGTGAAAATGTTGAGTAAATCTCTTGATATGCGCAATGAAGAACAGTTTTTTTATATCCTTTCAGTAGTTGCATCTGTATCTGAGAGTTATCAGAATAGCAGGAAATTCTCAGTGTATGTTGAACCGAAAGCTGTGTTGCGGAAAAAAGCAATCAGCAAGGACCGACCTGTTATCATAGGTTTCGGTCCAGCGGGTATGTTTGCCGCCCTTGAACTCATTGAATATGGAATCCAACCCATAATTTTTGAACGGGGCAAAAAAATTGAGGAACGTCATCTTGATGTTCAAAAATTCATAAAGGAAAGAACACTGAACCCGGAATCGAATATTCAGTTCGGTGAAGGCGGGGCAGGGTCTTATTCTGATGGTAAATTATTTTCTCGCAGGAACAACAATACAACCTATGTCAGCAGGGTACTTGATACCTTCATCAAATTCGGCGCACCGAGTGAAATAGGTTATATCAGTAAGCCTCATCTGGGAACAGATGTGTTGTGCGTGATTGTACGAAACATACGACGCTATATTCTCGAGCGGGGCGGTGAGATACACTATAGCTCAAAGGTTACTGATTTTCTCATCTCAGGCGGGAAAGCGTATGGTGTCGTTGTCAACGGGGTGAAAGAATATCTTTCGACGCGTATCTATGTCGCTTGTGGTCACTCTGCCCGGGATACTTATGAGATGATGCATGCAAAGGGTATTGCCCTTGAGCAAAAGCCGATTGCTGTCGGCGTACGGGTTGAGCACCCTGTCAAAACGATTGATCATATGCGATATGGTGACAAATACAAAGATTTCCCGGGTCTTGGTGCCGCAACATATTCACTTAATCATACCAATCGTGAGATTAAACGCGGCGTGTATACTTTTTGTATGTGTCCGGGTGGTGAGGTGGTGAACGCTTCATCTGAGGATGGTTTTCTGGTTGTGAACGGCATGAGTTACTCACACAGATCATTACCGTATTCAAATGCGGCTATGGTTGTGAGTTGCCATACCAGTGATTACCTGTCATCCAGCCCACTTGCTGGCCTGGAATTTCAGAAAGATATTGAGCGTAAGGCGTTTCTGGCTGGTGGCAGTAACTGGCAGGCGCCTGCGCAGAATATGATGGCATTTTTAGGGGAGAGTTCTGCTGGGCTGCATGAAAGTTCATATCCTATGGGGCTTATCGCCGCTGATATGAAAGATATTGTCCCGGATTTTGTGGCGGATGAGCTTGCGGTCGCATTTCAAAAATGGAAACAGGACGTTCCGCTTTTTGTTTCAGACCAGGCAATTCTTCTGGGTGTGGAAACCCGGACATCTTCTCCTGTACGCATGAAACGTAACGAAAAGTATGAGTCTGAGAATATTTTGAATATCTACCCTCTCGGTGAAGGTTCCGGATACACTGGCGGGATTACAAGTTCAGCTGCAGATGCCATACGGGCTGTCGAGAAACATATGTCAGGTTGGTGAGGGAAGAAAGCAGGGAAAAATCGTACAAGTACAGCGGCAGATGGCTATAGTAGCAGAGAAAGGGCGCAATCGTCAGGAGAATGATTGCGCCCTTTCTCTGTTTCAGGTGCAGGTGTGAAGGGCTGTGGAAAATGCATGTGCACATATTATGTGATAGAAGTTTAATGTATCTGATGATATATTCGTTTGTTATGTTTATGTAATTATACATGAGAGAAATGTGTCGAAATGTAAGCAGGTCGATAGTTGCGGAGGTAATAAGCTTGCCTGAAAGGTGATTACATGAAGGGGTCCACTCTCTGGTTAGTAGCGCGTGTTGCAATCTGTATTTGCTTGTTTCTCTTTTTAAAAATGTTGATTTCATATGTCGTGTTATCAAGTTTTTCAACAGCGGTTGTTGATATCGAACTGGATAGAAATGATGTCATTGAACTGTACTATTCCAGTGGCAAGAATTTTCAGTCTAAAATGCATACAGATTCCGCAGTAATTGCAGCGAATAAGCGTGAATCGATACGGATTCCTTTAAAAGATAATGTGGTGAGAAAGCTGCGGGTGGATTTGGGAAGAACGCCGGGTAGCCTAAAATTATACAGTATAACGTTAAAAAGTTTTTATGGCTCACCCCTGGTATTTGATGCTCGGAAGATTGCTAATGAATTTGAACCCGGGCCGGATGTCGTTTCAGCTGACCTGACTCATGACTATCTACATATTCAGACCCGGGGCTCCGATCCCTACTATGTTTTTAAAGGGAATCTCCGGCTGGAAAATCCTTTTATCGGATACCTTCTACCTGCGTTATTCACCTTTGCCATCGTTATCTTCTTTACCAATACAACAGTACTGAACTGGCAGCTGGTTCAGGATATTCGCGGTAAGGCCCCTTCAATTGGGAAAGGAATTGGGGCATTAGACGGTTTGCGCGGTTTTGCTGCACTCACCGTACTTGCAGAGCATACCGGTGTACTGAAAGGGCTGGGGTCATTCGGTGTTTGGTTGTTTTTCGCTTTAAGTGGTTTTCTGCTGGCCCGGCCATTTGCGCAAAAACCAGAACGCGCAGCAGACTTCGAGTATATGCAACATTTTGTAGTGAGGAGACTGACGCGAATTTTACCGATGTATTACACCTTCCTGACTGTTTCGATGGTTTTTACAGGGAAAAATCCTGAAGCATTCAGGCATTTTCTTTTTCTGCAAGGCAACGGACATCTCTGGACAGTTCCTCAGGAAGTGTTTTTCTACATGGTTTTACCTTTTATAATGCTGGCAGGATATGTGCTGTTCAGAAGTAGCAGAGTTCTTATGGTCATGGCGTTAAGTGTGTTGATCGTAGTTTCGAACCTGTATTTGAGTGTTCATGTCGTTTCCATTTATGGCTATGGACATGCACTGAAATGGATGGCCGGTGTTTTTTTAAGTGGTGTTCTCTGTGCGTATTTGTATCAGTCGATACTTGAAAATTGTTCGCTTCAGTTGTTGAATCATACAAAAATTCGGAACATTTTTTCATATGCCGGGTTGGCGCTGTTTGCTGTGATTGTGCTCTTCTCGCTTAAGATGATCCCGGGATTCAAACATGTAAATCCCTTTTTAAGACCGGGATTATTCGGTTTTCTAGCCGGTGTTTTTATTTTGCTGGTTGTGGTGGCGAAAGAAACATTGCTTACCCGGATCATGGGAAATATGCCATTTCGTGCTGTGGGTGTTGTGAGTTTTTCCTTTTATCTGATTCATCCACATATGATTTCTTTTAGTCGTTCAGTAACGCAATATTTTCTGAATTACAGACTGGGGGGGTGGCCCATGTTTTGTGTGTCCGGTGTTCTCACTTTTATCTGTGCTGCGTTTACCTATTCCCTGATAGAACGACCATTCTTGTACGCCAGTAGGGCAGATGCTCCTTCACCACAGAAAGATGAGAGTGTATCAGCTGTATTGCAGAATGTTGGAGATAACGTATCAATTCTCAGGAATTAATACCCATTAGCTCGTGTTACAACTGCAGTGGCAGACGTGATGGCAGGTGGACTTCAATCAGTTCTCCAGCCAGATATCCGGTCCTTTCAGGTGCCAGGACAATATAACATGAAGAGTGTTCCTTTTTGTCTGTGGCTCGTACCTTGCAAAATCCATCCTGAAAAGAGAGAACTCCACCCCATAGTTGCATAACTCCATGGCGTTTGAGGCTGATGCTGTTTTGAAGATGCGCCTGTATTGTCCGTGGGAAAGGGGTGTTGAGTCCCTGCATTTTTAAAACTGCAGGCCCGACAAGTGCATTCATGAGAGCGCGGACTGCTGTCGGTGGCCCGGGGAGTCCGAAGAAAAGTGTTCGATTCAGGGTGCCAAAAAGTGAGTCTTTCCCTGGACGGAGATTGAGTCTGTTGTAGATTGTTTTTCCGCCTGCGTCATCAAAACCTTTTTCAATAAGATCGTATTTTCCAGGTCCCATGCCACCGGTGCTTATAACGATGTCGAAGACGTTGTTGTCGATCTGCCTGAATATTTCTGTCATCTCTGCGACAGAATCGCCAACTGTACCCAGATAGTGCGGTTCAGCACCGCATTGCCTGATGAGCCCTTCAAGCAGGTAACGGTTTGAAGATATCTTCAGCCCGGGCCGGAGGTCTTTTTCTGCGTCAACAAGTTCGCTGCCAGTACAGAAAAAGCCGATACGGGGCTTGCGAAAGACGTCTATCTCTTCAACGCCAACTGCTGCGAGCAGACTTGTGTGCTCTGGCAATAGGGCAATTCCTTTATTGATTACAGTATCACCGGCAGTGATTCCTGTACCTTGCTCCTGAATAAAAAGTGATTTGTGGCGTAATACATGTGTCGGAACTCTGACCATATCATGAAGTCGAAGGCAATCCTCCTGCTGGACAACTTGCACACCACCATCGGGAATCATGCCACCTGTCATGATGCGGCAGGCGTGGCCTTCTGCGAGATACATCGTTTCTGTACTACCGGCCTGAATCATACCTCTTACCGGAAAGTCTGTGTATTCATCTGTACCGGTTGTGTAATCAGCGAGTACAAAGCCATCGCGAAGGGATTGATTGAATTCCGGTTGTGGTATTCTGGCGGCAATATCACGGGCAGTTACACGCGACAAGGCTTTTGCGAGCGGGACGCACTCATGGTCGGTGGTTGATGTCAGTTGGGCTATCGCCAGCTGACAGGTCGTGTAATTCATAATTTGTCCAAAAAAATCGATCGATTAATGTGGCAGTGTACGTTTGTGTTCATGGTGTAACTTGGCGTAGCATACCTCTTATTGCATCTAGCTGAAACAGTGAAGTCCCTACGTTGTAGATCTTTTTTTTATACTTGGACTTGGTGGTGTATATGTTTCACGTTTATCTGCAATGACTGCATATCGTTTGTCTGTTTGTTGACAGTCGGTGCGTCAAAATATTGTCAGAAAAGCTGTTTTATGCCAAGACGAAAAGTAAAAAAAGAGCATGATTGCCGTTTTTTTGACTTAAGTAGTCCGTCCGGGGTAAAAAAAAGCACCATTTGTGTCGATATAGAGATTATTTCGAAGTTAAGGTGGACCATTTGTTGCAATGTTTATCTGGTAGTTTTGAAAAATGCTCATGAGAAGTTCGGGCTAATACGGCAATTTGGAGTGTCATGAATAAAAATATATCCTCATTGAACAGTCGATCAATTGCGTCAGCTCCCTCTGCTCCCTCTGCTCCCTCTGCTTCTGTTTCTGCGGCAAAGAACAATTCACCGGTATTCAAAGATCTCCTCAAAGAATATGCTCTTGAAGCGGGAGCAGTGAACAGCAGTTCGCAGCAAGCAGGAACAAAAATACTGGTGGGTGAAATTTCCACCGAGCGTCAGACTGTTTCGGAACTGTTAATGAACAACAGTACCCTGAAAGAGTCGACTTGGGATATCCTTTCTAACGAACATAATAGAAGTAAAGACTACAGAAGCCTCACTGCGGGTACGCCAATATATTACAATAGCGAAGATGGTACGCTGAACTGGCCGGAGCAGCCTGAGGTACCTGATTCATCAAGTCGGCTTTCTGTTGCTGCAACTGCCACTGCTGCTGTTGCTGAGCCTGTGGTGGCAGATGTGGCAAATGGTATCGGTTCCGGTGATTCGGCCGCTGTGCCTGTCGGGGTTATCAGTAAAGATGTGCCTACGGTTTCTCATCTGCTCAAGTCACATGATACTCTGGGCTCTGAGACTTGGAACATTCTCTATTCAAGTGCCAATAAGGGCAAGGACTTCAGTAGTCTGCCTGAAGGAGCAGTAGTCCTTATGGACCCTGTGACCAGAGAGCTGAGTTGGCAATCATCTGAAAAGACCTCTGCCCCTGCCCCTGTGCCTGCCGCCCCGATTGATCAGTACAGAGCGACAGATACGGTAGTAGCGGCAGTAGCTCCATCGCATCATCCGGTTATAGCGGAATCCGTGGCTGTTGAGGGGCGACCTGTATTGCTGGGCAGAATAGATAGTAACAATACAACCGTTTCTCATCTGCTCAGACAGAATGCTGAATACGGAGAGCAGACCTGGTCTCTCCTCTCCAGTAATGTCAACAGAGGCAAGCCATTTCATCAAATACCTGCTGGGACGGAGATTTATCTTCAGCCCGGGACAATGGAGATTACCTGGGGCTCTGCCGGTACCACTGAACAGGCTGCAAAGAAAAATATTGAACCCTTACCCGGTAAACAGCTTGCTGCCGCGTACTCTGCTCCTGCGGCGGATCTTACTGAAGCTGTCCAGCCATTTATGGGCAGGGCGTATAAAGACATTAATTGCTATGAACTTCTGGTTGAGGGGCTGCAGCGGATGGACATCCCCTACCATGGTGCGGACGGTTTGCGGAACAAGCTGACCCGCATGGCTAATGAAAGAGGATTAAAGGAGAATGCGTACCTTACGGGAGAGGGGATAGTAAAGGCGGCAGGTTCTATGGTGCTTACCAAAAACTTCTCCAATTTAAAGAACTGGCAGAAAGATGCTGAAGTCCTCTATAAAGAGATGGAGCCGCTTCTGAATAAAGGGCAGATCCTTTCTTTCTCAACGAGATATCGAGGCCACACCGGTATCGTTTCACAAAAAGATGATCAATGGACCTTTATTAATTCGGGAAGGCTCGATAACTCCCTGACTGAAAATACCCTCTCACGCGGAGTGGGGGAAGAGGTTCTGCAGAAGGAGATACGTAACTGGTTTAAATCTGCTCACGATAAGAAGGAGACGCTGATGGTCTCACTCGGTCAGCTGGAGCAGAAGCAGAATAAAAGTATTGCAGCTTCAAGTCCGACGGACAGGCTTTCCAAGCGTATTTAGTCACACGTTTCAGCATACTCTTCTGCAGAATTTTGGAAGCTGGGGCCGGTGTCTGTTTCTTTCATCGTAATATATCTCAAACAGGTTAAAATAGATCGGTTGGTGTTGAAAACATAGCTGGTCTTTCAGTCGGCCAGTTGTAACAAGTGCGAATCTGTCCTTTATCCCCGATTATAACCTATATGCGAAATCTCACTATTGCGGCATTGCTTTGTTGCACTCTCTTCTGTGTCAGCTTCAACTCGCTCGCGGAATCGCCGGATGCAGAGCAAACAGTGGCTGTCGTCGTGCAGGAACCAGTTGACCAGGTGCAGCAGACATCAGAGATGTTGACATCTCTGCTTGATTTACAGTTGAGTCTCAAGGAACAGATACAACTGTCCCGTAAAAAATTTAATGCCTCCAAGTCAGAAGCGGAGAAAGAATCTCTTTTACAGGAAATAAATCATCTCGATAAACAGCTTTCAGAAACGTCATCTGATTTCGAGAGGTTGGCAACAGGCGTAGAACCCTCGATGTTTGCTGAAAAAAAGCCTGAAATATTCAGTTGGAAAGATGAACTTGGCAGTCTGGTTGAACCTGCAATTAAGGAACTCAAGCGATTCACTGTCAAGGCCCGACAAAAGACCCAGCTCAAAGATTCTATAGCTATGCTGAGTGATCAGGTGGCGACAGCAACTATTGCCGTTCAGCGTCTTCAGGCTATTTTAAAAGAGACTCCTGATGCACATGTGCGGAAAGAGGTGCTGGCATTACAACCTGAATGGCTGAACGTCGAGAAACGACTGCGCAATAAGCTCGAACTGGCAGAAAGAGAGCTGTCGCAGTTGAATGAACAGGATGTTTCACTGGTAGAAAGTACCAGCAGCTCGATGCGTACCTTTTTTCGTGACAGGGGCCGGTATCTGATTGTTGGGGTTTTCGCTTTCTTTGCTATTCTGCTGGTATGCAGGTTAATTTACCGGTTGATTGTAATGTTGTTTTTTAAATTCAACGGTAAAAAAGAAAAGCGTTCATTTCAGCTACGATTGCTCGATATAATATTCAGGGTTGTATCAGTTGTTCTGGCTATCATCGGTCTGTTTTTTGTGTTGTATCTGGCAGAAGACTGGTTTTTGCTCAGTATGGCTATTATTTTCTTCCTGGGGCTTGCCTGGACGGTTCGTCAGGGCCTGCCCAGGTTATGGCAGCAGGTTCGTCTTATGCTGAACATCGGCTCTGTTCGGGAAAATGAACGTATTACATATCTTGGTGTCGCCTGGAAGGTGGAAGCACTTAATGTTTTCAGTAAGCTCGTAAACCCTTCACTAGAGGTTGAGCTCCGTGTGCCGATTGAAGATCTGGTAGGTTTATCGTCACGACCCTACCACCCGGAAGAACCATGGTTTCCATGCAGAAGAGGGGATTGGGTTGTCATTGGTGGTGGTTCGCGTGCCCGGGTAGTGAGCCTTTCCCATGAGCAGATCGAAGTAGTGGAGCGGGGCGGAAAGAGAATTGTTTATCCGACAGATGTCTTTTTGCAGGCGTGCCCGGTCAATCTTTCCCGAAATTTCAGAATCCGGGTTCCTTTCGGGGTCAGTTATAATCTTCAGGATCAGATAACATCCGGAATTCCGAATGTGTTGCTGGAACACCTGACCCGAAGAGTAGAGGAAGAGGGTTATAAGAAGAGTTGTCTCAATCTGCAGGTTGAGTTTTTTCAGGCAAATGCCTCTTCACTTGATCTGCTGGTCATAGCAGACTTTGATGGAAAAGTTGCTGATATCAGTAAACGTATAGAGCGGGCCATTTCGAAATGGTGTGTTGAATGCTGTACACAAAACAACTGGGAAATTCCTTTTCCGCAACTTACAGTTCATCGACCGCAGGATGGCGTTCAGCCTGAACTGATGTGAAATTCGGGTTGATGGAGTTTACGACTGTAGAAAAGAACAGTAAGGAGACTACCTGGACCGAAGTGTATACCTATATGGAAGAAAAAGAGATGCAGGCAGAATAGCCGCATCTCTTTTTTCGTTATTGAATGTTTGTATAGGGCGTTAGCCGGAAAGAGAAATCCGCTATACCGGAAATAGTCATGAAATCCGATTACTGCTCGATCATGCAAATTGTGCCATAAAAATAATTCATATCAGTATTTTAGGCTGTTGTGTCGGGTTTTTTCAAACAATTGGTACGTAAGTTGCTCTTACGACGTTGAGGAAAAGCGAGTGATCCCGGATTTACCCATTTTACATGTTGCTGATTACCCCTTTTTCTCAGCAAGCATGGTGAGGTGTTAAGTGTCAGGTGTAAGTGGCGTACAATAAATCATATTGTAACTGCTCAATATTAAATTGAATGTTGTGGTTTATCGAGTTGCCTGCGACAAAGGCCGTTCACGCCTCACTTTTCACTCTTAACCCCACATCTGTTCAAGTTGAGATTCAGGGGTAATCGGATACTTGTTTGTTTACACATCATGATGAATGCACTTGTCTCGCGCTGTCTTTACCGTGTTTGAATACTTCACATGTAGCGCATAGTGGCGTTTGGTTGGTTGTGCGTTGGCCGGGATGTCATGGCACCAGATCCGGGGGGATTGTGCTCAGCATCCTTTTTACGAAACGCTGCCCCGGGGAGGGCAGCGTTTCGTGCCAATGAGCCGCTTCATTCCAGGTGGAATTGCAATTCATAAACTTTTTCTGGTTCGACCATTTCAGACGATTCCGTCAGCATCCCGATACATTTTTCCGTATCAGTGTCTCCCATGGAGGATTCGTTCATCCTGTGTAGTCCTTAGCATAGTTCCGCGATCATGGTACGAAAGAGGCACGGGCTGAAAGCAGTATTCTGCTCTCGGGATACTATGATCGTTGATGCGTGTAGCGGGGGGTGCGATAGGTTGATTTTCATATAAAAGGAGTTGTTTCCGGCCGACATGGTGGTTAAGATTGGAGTGCTTTTTTAAGGTAGTTGCATTCGACGACAGTATGTGCGGAATACTCTGTACAAGCAGACTCTTCTCTTTCTTTCCAGAGCTTATGAAAAATAATAAACCGTTTTGGGGCATATCTCGGCCTGCATGGTTGCTCCTTGCAGGTTGTTTGGCATTTGTTTTTACCTTACACAGTCTGGGCTATTATCTGTTGGCAGAATCAGACAGCAGTGAGAGTGCTACTAATTCAGTTCCCGTCATTTATACTACCGATCTTTTTCATCCCCATGGAGATATGGATGATCAGGTTGATCTTGCAGTTATTTATGCCCTCAGCGAGCTTGATGTCCGCTTGATTGTTCTCGACAATCACGAAGCTCAGGCAGAACGGCCGGGGAATATACCTGTCCGGCAGTTGAATCATATTGCAAAACGCACATTACAACCGGTAACCGGGCTTGCACATAAATTGAAATCATTGGAAGATACGGCTCTGGATCAGGATGAGGCAGGGCAGGAGGGGGTGAAAGCAATCCTTGATGTGCTCAAAAAGAGCCAAAAGAAAGTGACGATAGTTACCGTCGGCAGCCTTCGGGATGTGGCGGCCGCCTACAATAGATCTCCTGAGCTTTTTCAGGATAAAATCAGCAAGATAATGATCTTTGCCGGAGAGGCAAGTAGGCAGGGATTCAGTGAGACAAATGTCAAACTTGATCGTTACGGATTTGCCCGTATGATGATGTCAGGACTGCCTATTTACTGGTTGCCGTGTTTTGACGGGGGGCGCTGGTCCAACGAGGGGAACTCGACATACTGGTTGACCAGGTACAAGGATATACTTGGCCAGGCCTCTGATCCCTTACTGAATTATATGATATATTCGGCGAAAAGATCAGGAGAAGATCCAATAGCTAGCCTGGATGGTGAGGTTGATAGGCAGTTTTTAGGCAGATTTCAGAATCTGAAGAGAAACCTCTGGGGGGCAGCAGCATTTTTGGCGATTAATGATCAGGTAATAGTTCAGGAAGGACGATCATTCAGCATAATGCCTGTTCAGACGGCTCCAGAAGAGCAGGCACTGTTTTCCTTTGAGCCGGTACATGTACTTGTGTCAGAGGAGGGAGTGGTTAGTTATGCGGGGTCAGGAGAAGGAGCGGTCGTGCATCGCTTCAGGGTAAATAGACCAAAAGAGTATGCTGAGGGAATGACCAGAATTACAGCAAGGCTTCTGGGCAATCTTTAAGTCGCTGTATACCTGACAAATGATCAGATTAACAGTGGTGCTATGGAATGTTTATTCACTCGATAGGAAAAATCATAGAAGGGACCCGGGGCCAAGCTTCTTTTAAACTCGATTTTTTATATGATTGCTGCAGGGTCCTTTTGGGTTGTATTGAAATTTCAAAAGAAAACATATTGGTTTGTAACCCTGCCCCTTTGTTCCATAGCTCAAATCCTGCTTCAAGGTCCATCATAAACCATTTCGGATGAATGAGTTTTCGATCCACTGCATCCTGAATGAACGGTAACAGGTCTATCTCGGCCAGGTTTGTCGGGGTGCGTCGACGATAGGTAATCAGGTTCCAGCCGACATCTGCAAACCAGACCTCCCAGACGATATCTCCAAAGGTAATAACATCAATTATAGAACCGGCAGGGGCAACGCCGTGTGAATCAAACCAGAGCATCAGCTCTGTGCCGTCAGGCCGGCCAGGCGAGTAGGTTGTTTTGAACCAGGCCTCGGCAACGGCGTTCCATACACCTGTGTACAGAGTGTAAAAGCTCCATTTGAACGAGGCGCTGGTAATATCGCGAACCCGTGCCGGCAGGCCACTATTTTCGGTGCAGATATCCCAGTGACATCCTTTCCAGATAAATGGATATCCTGCCGGAGACCTTCCCGGTCCTAGCACATGATTTGATGAATCCACCCTGAAGCCGCTTTCGCCAAAAGTGGTGATGCACTGCTGGGTATCGGCTCCCCAGACATTATTCTGTATATTGTATTCACCATCACCGACAACAACCGTACCATACTTTTCGCAGGTGTATGCAGCATGAAGTGAAGGTGCAGAGAGCAGCATGACCACTGCAAACAATGCTGTTAAGGTGTTAACCATAGATATGTATGGTAACTGCTCACAGGCACCCCATCTTTAGACAACCGCGGTTTCTTCCTGCATGGATAAGCTATTGGCCGCTTACCTGCGAGAAATTGTGTTTGTCCATGTATGGTGCACCTGTAATCAGTTACAGGTTTGAGGTTTGATACATCAACGGGAGAGGTCTCCCGTGAGTAGTTACTATGTATGTATTCCCTATAGTATGCTGTGCTGTGGAGGATGAACCTTTCAAAGGGTGTGTCTCATGCAGGTAGTCAAATGGCCCGGTATTTCAATTTCCCGTATCTACTATAACGTATTCTTTCCTGACATACAGCAGAGTTTTTTTGTGGATTGCAGATCATTTTTTACGGTATGACACAGGCTCTTTTGCAGTTGTTGTAAAGGTTGGTTGCTACCAGTTTCCGGGAGAACCGGAGGCTACATAAATGTAAATAAATAATTGCAAAAACGTAAAGTTATCGTATAAGTAACCATTTTGTGTTTTTTAACATCTGTAATCGAGGAATTGATACGCTTAATAGAGTTCTCGCCAGTAGTTGAACAAAATTATTTACGGAGATGTGCTATGCCCCCCACCAGCCACCTGAAGTTACCTGTATTCATGATGATTCTACTGTTATCCGGTTTTACTGCAATTGCGGAGGCTACTGAATCAATAATTATTGGTCTGAATCTGCCGTTGACAGGTTCTTTGAAAGATATAGGTAACCACAGTCGTGAGGGCGCAGAACTCGTTAAAGAACAGGTGAATGCAGAAGGTGGCCTTTTGGTTGGTGGCAAACGTTATCCTGTAAAATTCGTTTATGCCGATAACAAGTCGAATCTTGAGAGTGCCGTAAGCGGGGCGCTGAATCTTATCAGTCGCGAGAAGGTGCTTGGAATTGTCGGCCCTTGTGCCAGTTCGAACGCCATTCCTGTTGGTGGTATCAGCGAGTCGTTCAAGGCTCCTATGATCTCTCCTACCTCGACTAATCCAAAAACAACAGAGAATCGACCGTTTGTATTCAGGGCCTGTTTTCTTGATAATTTTCAGGGTGAGGCGATGGCCAGATTTTCTATCAAAGAGTTTAAGGCTGAGAAAGCTGCTGTACTCTATGACATTGATAATGCTTACCCGAAAGGACTTGCAGAATTTTTCAAATACGGATTTGAGAAGCTGAAAGGTGAAGGATCGGTGGTGGCTTTTGAAAGTTACGAATCTGATGCCAGTGATCTCTCTGCGAATTTGCAGAGAATCGTTGTTTCCGGAGCTGATGTGCTTTTTGTGCCGCAGTACGCGCATGAACTCCCGAATATTCTTGCACAGGTGCGTGCAGCAGGATGGAAAAAAGAGATCATGGGTGGTGATGCCTGGGAGGCTTCAGACTTGATGGAAAATTGTGGAGATCTCTGTAAAGGCCTCTATTTCAGTTCACATTTCGGCGCGCTTGGAGCTAAAGGAAAAGCACTGGCCTTTGTTGATCAGTATCAGGCAAAAACGAGACAGTCTCCTACTGCTTTCGGTGCTTTGGGTTATGATGCCACTCGACTTATGCTTGAGGCTATATCGCAGGTTGATAGTCTTACCGGCAACCTGTTTGCTGACCGGGCTGCAATAAAAGAGAAATTGGCTACCATCCATGGTTTTGAAGGAGTTTCAGGGATTGTGAATATGACCCCCGGCGGCGACCCGGCCAAGAGTGCAGTCGTTATCCGTATCAATGATCAGGGGCAGTTCGAGTCGTATGCTACTGAAATGCCCTGAAACTAATCTGTTGACAATATCCATAATTTCTATCATGGTTGTGCTATCTTAAATGCAATAATCTTAAGGAGAACCATGCAGACAACCACTTCCACATCTATGCTTAATTGGCGCAACTGGCGTAGCTGGCAGAGATATGGCGACGTGAGTTGGCACTAAGAGAGTTCTTTAAAGTTACATGATATAAGGCCCTTGCAGACTGACTCCAGGTCTGCAAGGGCCTTTTTTTTGTTTTTTGCAGTAAAAAAAGGTTCGCAGATCCTGGGTTTGGTTGCTACAAATTACCTTTACCAGAGGAGAGCAAAGATGAACCAGTTACTGCAACAGATCTATTCCGGAGACACTCCGTTCTGTATCATCCAGAAACAGGATAGTGAAGAAGTCCTCTTACTTACCGGTGATAATTCCCGGTATCGCAATATTTGTGACATCCCGCGAAAAAACGATTCAACCGATGGCGAATTCCGCTATGATACGATCAGTATAGTGCCGTTCTGTCAGATACGGGAACGGGGGTACACTGTTCGAGATGAAGGTGAAGAGATTCTGACCATTCAGGTGACTGGACAGCAGGAAATAGATGCCGAACAGTTGATGGCATTGCTGCCAAGCGAAAAGATCCGCCTTCAGGAAGATATCCGATATGATTCGACCGAGGAGGAGTATGGCAGGATCATCAGAAATATCGTCGAGAACGAGATCGGTAACGGTGAAGGTGCAAACTTTGTCGTGCCGCGCAGTGCAGAAGGGCGAATCGCAGATTTTTCGGTTGCTCGTGCTCTGACAATTTTCAAGTCGTTGCTCGAAAACGATTACGGTACGTATTGGAAGTTCATTTTTTACGATACTAACAGATTTTTTATTGGATCGACGCCTGAGAGACATCTTTTAGTACAGGGTGGCAAGGTGAAGATGAACCCTATCAGCGGGACGTTCAGAAAAGATCGTCGCTGGTCCAGACGTAAAGATTTCAAAAAAGATCTTCTTAAATTTCTGACCGACCAGAAGGAAATCAATGAACTCTTTATGGTGGTAGATGAAGAGCTCAAGATGATGGCCAAGATGTGCGACAGAGGTGGCGCTATTGTCGGTCCGCTCCTTAAGGAGATGTCACAACTTATCCATTCAGAGTACCTGCTTTCAGGTGAGAGTGATAAGGATATTTTTGAACTGTTCACCGACTCAATGTTTGCCGCTACCGTTGTCGGAAGTCCTGTAGAAAACGCCTGTAATATAATTGCAAAATATTCTGATAGGTCGCGTAGGTACTACGGCAGTGCAATGATGCTCGTGGGGCGTGATGAGGAAGGAAGGGATTTTCTGGATTCGCCAATCACTATCAGGACTGCCGAGATAGATCTCGGCGGTAAGCTGCATCTGAGTGTCGGGGCAACGCTGGTAAAAGATTCGGTGCCGGAAGAAGAGGTACTGGAAACAGGAGCGAAGGGAGCGGCAATCCTCTCAAGTATTGTGGCCAGTGAGCGGCGGGAAGTG
>JBFHGS010000044.1:0-25692 GCA_041582995.1 Desulfopila sp.
CCACCAAATCACCATACCGATGCCCTCGTGCATACTGAATAGCATAGTGCTCCGGACGCATTGTTTGAATGTAAACCTCACCGGGATCATCACCTCTGCCAGCCCGGCCTGTCACCTGGGTCACCAGTTGGAAAGTTTTTTCGGCTGCCCGGTAATCAGGCATTGAAAGTCCGCCATCAGCCCACACAACCCCCACCAGTGTAACTCCAGGGAAGTGATGGCCCTTTGCAACCATTTGCGTGCCGACCATTACGTCGATATCACCTGCTCTCATTTTTTTCAGGGTGAGCAAAAATTCTTTCCTGTCACTTGCCGTGTCAGTATCGAGCCGTGCGATACGTGCTTCAGGCAATAGCACTCTCAGTTCTTCCTCAACTCTTTCTGTACCAAACCCAATTGGAACCATTGACAGCGAATTACATTTCGCACAAACAGTTTTTTCGTGAACCGAAAACCCGCAATAGTGGCACAACAATTGCTGTTTGGATTTGTGCAGCGTAAGAGAAACATGGCAGTGTTTGCATTCCACCGGAGCGCCACACTCCTGACAAATAACATTTGCCGAGAACCCCCGGCGATTAATAAGGATTACACTCTGCTTGCCGCGTGCCAGGTTGTCTTCAAGTGCCTTTCGCAAAGGTGGACGAAAAACACTTTTCTTCTGACCGGGCATTTTCTGGCGCAAATCGATGAGATGTACCTTCGGTAAAGGTCTGTCACCTACACGTTTCTGCATAGTCAGCAATCTGTATTTGCCGCTTAGAGCATTGCTGTAACTCACCACAGAAGGTGTCGCTGAAGAAAGCAACACCACAGCGCCCTGCTGCTTACCCCGCACCACAGCAAGATCTCTACCGTTATACCGTAAACTGTCGTCTTGTTTCAAGCCACCATCATGTTCTTCATCAACCACAATCAACCCCGGATTTTCAAGAGGTGCAAATATAGCTGAGCGCGCGCCGATAACAATCTGAGCCCGACCTGAGAGAGCCAGTGACCATTGATCAAATTTTTCTGAAGCTGACAACCCTGAGTGAAGCAGAACGACATTGTCCCCAAACCTTGAAATAAAATGCGCTTCCAGTTGAGTAGCCAGAGCAATCTCCGGCACAATAACCAGAACACTACGGTCACATGCCAGCGTTGCTGCTGCAGCCTGCAGATATACTTCGGTCTTACCGCTACCTGTCACGCCATGGAGCAAAAAAGGTGCATACTCACCTTTCAAGATGGCCGGACCAATTTCATCCATAGCTTTTTGCTGCTCATCCGTCAGCCTTTCCGGCGCTGGGAAGAACTCAAGTTGTTCGCCAAGTGGACTCCTGAAAACCCGCATTTTCTCTTCATGTATAATTCCGTCGTCCAAAAGCGAATGTACAGCTTTCGAGGCCCCGGCATACAAGCCGAGCAACTCTTTACGCGGCACCGGTTTTGCTCCAAACTTCTCTGTCAGTTCCTGAAGATAGTAAATCGTCTTGGCCTCTGATAGTTTAAGTGCAAAACCATGTTGACTGTTTATTTCGTTTTGATATTGACGAAAAGCATCTTTCTCCGGCGTTGAACAAATGTTACGCTCCTGCAGATCGATACCGATTGCGTAACAGACTTCCAGTTTTTCCCGAACAGAATCACCGGCCACAGACTCACACAGCTCCAGAACCCCTTCACGCAGCAATTGATGTGCATGTTTTTTGTCAGTCTTTGAAGAAAGCACCTCACGACTCTGTCTGGGACTCAACTTACCGGACTCCAGCAGGTTTAGCAGCCAAGGTGAAGATATCTTTTCATTTTTTGCAGAAAGATGCTCTCGACCGGATAATGTTATTTCAAGATGTTTTACACTTCGAGGAGAAAGACCACCAGGCAAAGCAGATTTAATGACTTCACCGATCGGATAGTGGTAATATCGTGAGATCCACTGAAACAGTGGAATAATGTTCGAATGAAAGAGAGGTTCAGCATCCAGAATCTGTAGTATATCACGTATCTTGAAATTGCCGTCTGCTGGTGAATCTGCAGATAGCACATACCCTGTAACCTTACGCCCGCCGAGAGGTACTAAAACTCTTCTCCCGATCAATAATTCGACATTGTCAATGTCTTCCGAGTGCAATACGGCTGCAGATACGCTGTAGGTCAATAATTGATCAAGTGGGGCTGCAACAGCAATTTGTAACAAAGTCATAGAGAAGCAGCTACATCCTTGATTTTGGGTTTGATCTCATTTCCTGATTGCATTACACATATGATATGTTCTGATTACCGCGAAATAGTCGCGATAATCACCGACAACAGAGACTTCTGCCTTGCGCACTTTCAGCCCGCAGCTATTTTTTCGGTAACGGAAACGACAAACCTGTGGTAAGAATCTTCGATTTAACTCCGATGGAGAGATACCATAATTCCTTTTCACCAGCTATCTATTAATGAATATCAATTTCCCCAAAGACTTACCCGTAGCCGCCCGAAAAGACGAGATAAGTGAAGCCATATCTCATAACCAGGTAGTTATAATTGCTGGAGATACCGGATCCGGCAAAACCACCCAGATCCCCAAAATATGTCTTGAGTTATTTCCCGACAACCCTCTTCTTATAGGCTGTACCCAGCCTCGCAGGATTGCTGCATCCTCTGTATCTGCGCGGGTAAGCGAAGAACTCGGCGAGCTCGGTGAAATTGTAGGGTATAAGATCCGTTTCCACGACTATACCACGAAGAAAACCAGAATCAAGTTCATGACCGACGGTGTGCTGCTTGCTGAATCAAGAAATGATCCTCTATTAAAAAAATATGGAGTTATCGTTCTGGATGAAGCGCACGAAAGAAGCCTCAATATCGATTTTCTCCTCGGATACCTCAAAAACATTCTTCCCTCGCGGCCTGATCTTAAACTCATAATAACATCGGCGACGATCGACACAGCGGCCTTTGCCAAGCACTTTAATAATGCTCCAGTTGTTACAGTCACTGGCCGCACCTTTCCTGTGTCTGTACGATATGCCCCTGCACAGGAGGATGATGACAACGAGTCCGACTCGTATGTCGAGCATTGTGCCGATGAAATACTCAGGATTTTCACGTCTGAACCACCTGGTGACATTCTTGCTTTTCTACCTACTGAAAAAGATATCCGTGCCTGTTGTGCCCTTGTTGAGCAAAGAGCAGAGAGAGCCATAGTCCTGCCAATGTTTGGGCGCTTGCAGTCTGCTGATCAGAAACGTATTTTTCAAAACTATTCCGCTACGAAAATTGTCATTGCTACCAATGTTGCTGAAACTTCCATTACCGTACCGGGTATCCGCTATGTAGTAGATAGCGGCCTTGCACGTATGTCATTCTATAATGCCAGGGCCAAAACGACCAGTCTGCCGATTCATCGGATTTCAAGGGCAAGCTGCGACCAGCGGAAAGGCCGGTGCGGCCGTGTTGGTCCCGGCATCTGCGTCAGACTTTACTCTGAAGAAGATTATACCAATCGCGAAGAATTTACTCTGCCAGAAATAAAGCGTGCCAATCTGGCAGAAGTCATTTTGCAAATGGTCTCACTTAAGCTCGGCAAACCTGATGATTTCCCTTTTATAGATCCTCCACACCGTAATGCTATTCGAGACGGCTATAAACTCCTGCTTGAGCTGGGAGCCATTTCCCCTTCGAACACACTCACGCCAGAAGGGAAAATCATGGCACATTTACCCATCGACCCCTGTATTTCGCGCGTATTACTGGAAGCCAAAAACGAAAACTGTCTGAGCGAGTTGAAAATAATCGCTGCAGCACTTGCTATTCAGGATCCCAGAATTCGTCCTGCTGAAAAAGAGAAAGAAGCAGACAATGCCCACCGACAGTTTGCCCATAAGCATTCTGACTTTATGACTTTGCTTAATATCTGGAACCACTTTCAAGAGGATCAAGGGGACCAGCGTTCATGGTCACGGCTGAAAAAATATTGCAAAACTCATTTTCTCTCATTCCAGAGAATGCGTGAGTGGCTCGACCTGCATGAACAACTCGGTAGACTTCTCGAACTCCAGGGCACGTTTACAGATAACATACAGCCAGCGTCATATGAGCAGATTCACAAGTCTCTCTCCTCAGGTTTTTTGCGAAATATTGCAGTGAAAAAAGAACAAAAGCTCTATCAGGGCGCTGCAAACAGGGAGTTGATGATATTCCCGGGATCACATCAGTTTCTCACTGCCGGCCAATGGATCATAGCGGCGTCTTTTCTTGAGACTAATCGTCTTTACGGCCTCACAGTTGCAACCATAGAGGCGGATTGGCTTGAAACTCTCGCACCGCATCTTGTTAAACGTTCCTGGTCCAACCCTCGCTGGAACAAAAAATCCGGTCAGGTTGTTGCTGATGAGAAGGTTTCTTTATTTGGCTTGATCATTGTTTCTGCCAGACTCGTGAATTTCCCCAAACGTGACCAGAAAAATATCGTCGAAGCGAGAAACATTTTCATTCAGTCAGCACTCATCGATGGCAACCTGAGCGGCAATTATCCATTTCTTACACACAATGCACAACTGATCGAGAAATGGAAAAAAACCGAGGATAAACTTCGAACAACCACAATCCTTCATGAGGACAGTGTGCTCTTCGACTTTTACGCAGAACGACTGCCAGACAATGTTTATGATAGATCCACACTGAATAAATGTGTTAAAAAACGTGGCCAAACTTTCCTCAAAATGTCTGAAAGTGACGTTATCAGAAACAGGCCTGACGATAATGAACTGGCAAATTTCCCATCTCATTTGCATGTCGGTTCACTTGAACTTCAACTTGAATATGATTTCTCTCCCGGCAAAGAGACAGACGGTGTCACAGTCAGAATCCCGTTTTCCCTTGCTCCAACCCTTTCCCCTGCTGTTTTTGAATGGCTTGTTCCCGGTCTGCTGCAGGAGAAAATCCATCTGTTACTTAAAGGATTGCCCAAAAGTGTACGGAAACATCTCGTCCCGGTTAATCTCACTGTCGACAGAATTCTTGATGACATAACGCTGTATAGCGGGTCACTGTATCATGCGCTTGAATCATCAATTCATAAAATGTTCCGTATCAACGTACAACGCTCAGAATGGCCTGCAACCCTGCCACCCCATCTGACAACCCGTTTTGTGCTGTTTGACAGTAACGGCAAAGATGTTGCGTCCGGTCGAGATCTCATCAAACTCATTCAAAAGATTGACAGTAACATTGAACAGGCAGTTCAGACAGCAGCAGTTGATACAAACCAAACAAAAGTTCTGAAATACTGGGAAGACTTTGTTACCCGAGACTGGGATTTTGCCAATCTTCCAGCCACTATTCCGCTGCTGACTCCTCAGAAAGATATAGCCGGTTTTCTCTACCCTGTCATCTCAGCTCAGCCCGATAAAGGTGGCGTGAATATTCAATTTGTCAACGATCTGCGGCAAGCTCACGTAGACAACATTTCCGGTCTGGAATTTCTCTATCGATTACAGTTTGCGGACGGTTTCAAGTCATTAAAGAAGCATTGCACCTCAATGCTATCTGGACCTTCTGCACTCTTTCTGCTCAATTCAGGCCTGGATAAAAAACGCGGAGTCGACCTTCTTCTCAGCTTTATTATACGAACTTTATTTCCCTCTATTGACGGTACAATTCCATCGGAAAAGACATTTCAAGAACAGGTCGCAGATGTTAAGGCTAAAGGTTTTTACAAGGAAGGCCGGCGTATAGCCGAAGAGGCTGTAATGGTGTTAAAAAATCGCCGTGAGGTTTCTGAAAAACTTCAACACTACATCAAACTTGACAATAGAAAGCTCCTTTTTACTGACACGAAGGTTAACGAGTTCTCCGCGTTATTGGACGAACTTGTACCTGCCGATTTTTTCAAGGACAATAGCTATGACGAAATCGACAATACTCTTCGCCAATTACAAAGTCTTGCCATCAGGATCGAGCGGTTCTATGCAAATCCTGCTAAAGATCAGGAAAAATTAAAAATGCTGAGCCCTCATCTCGAGAGTCTTGCACAGATAAACAAACGGTGTCACGAATTAGGAGACGAAGCCAGAAATTTACTGGAGCAATATCGATTTATGGTAAATGAGTTTCGAATCTCTGTATTTTCGCCTGAAATCAAAACTAAAACCCCGGTTTCAGCGAAGAAACTCCAGCAGCAACGATTAGCCGTTACTGCCAAATGCTGACACGACTACCGGGTATTTCAGATGAATAAAGTTACAGCAGGAGTCTTACTCTGTCTGTCAGGTCTTATACTCCTGCATAGGCATCAGGCAGCTCTCGGATTGCTGCTTTTTGTGATCGGTTTTTTGTTAATGAATAAAAAGTAATGAGAAGATACCGCAACCGAATATCATTCAGCTCCTGACGTACTCTGGATCGAGTACGGAATACATTATACATGGATAACCAGTGACATACATCAACTCATAACAGTCATGAGCACATGCCTGAGGTTATCCATCGTGAATGGTTTCGAAATGGCATCTGTATATCCATATGCCGTACAATCTTTCATTACCGGATCAAGAATCGAGTCACCTGTAACAATAATCTTAAGTTCGCTATCAAGTGACTTCAATGCTGTACATATTTTCTCATGATCCACAGGCAGCTTTTCCGCAGGGTCAATCAATACAATTTCAACTCTGGCTTTCTGCCGTTTCCGCTGAGCAGTAATTGCGGCAATCGTTTCAGCAAGTGTCCCAACTGCAATGACTTTATGTCCGAGGTATTCCAGCATCACTTTGCCAACTTCCTGCAGCTGCACATCACTTTCGACAAGTACAATCAGAAAATTATCACGGTCTATCAAGTTCCTCTGCACATATCCGGTCTCCTTTCGACCGTAGCCCGGCAAATAGCATGAAACAACTGTACCTGTTTCTGAAGATGATTCTACAACAACATATCCACCATGATTCCGCAGAGTAGCGTAAACAACTGTCAGCCCAAGCCCCATTCCTTTGAGTGAACCACGTACCTTGGTAGAAAAATATGGATCGAAGATATTCAGTAGTTGAGTACAGTCAATTCCTGGCCCATGATCTGTGACGGTCACACAGGCATACTCTCCTGCCGGCACATACTGCCCTGATATTATGGACGGATTTGAATATTCAACCGTTTTGGTTGTTATTTCGATAATCCCTTCAGTATCAGCCTCCCATGCATTTTCAAGAATATTATACAACGCAGATATAATCTGCTCAGAGTCGATATTCACCAGGGAGTTCTGGTCATTGAATACAACCGTGCATGATACAGCAAAGTTCTTTTCAAAATTCGCAACTGCATCACCAACAACCTTTTGCAACAACTGTTTTTCTCTGCTGATTATCCCAAAAGGTGAGGAGTTTGAGATCTTTCTGGTCAGGTCCACGGCCATATATGCAGCAGTTCGCGCATGCTCAAGCAATTTTACACTATCAATTCCATTGGAATCGCATTGTGCATGGGTAGCAATATCAAGATTACCGCAAATTACCGTAAGAAGGTTGTTAAAATCGTGGGCTATTCCTCCAGCCATACAACTCATCGCATCCATTTTTGTTATAAGCTTAATGGCACTGTCAAGTTGACGCTGATGCTCCTCCGCCAGATACTGGCGGGTAATGTCACGTAAAATACACAGGCCGAAAACGGCTCCTCCATCACGCACTGGGATAAATGAAACGGTGAGAATTTTATCACCAATCCTGACAGGGGTATCTTCCTGAATTTCGAGCTGAACTGGAGTAGTATGCTGCAATTGAACGTTAATCCACTCCTGTATTTTTTCCTGATGCTCACCCCAGGAGTAATCTGCAAGAGAACAACCTATTATATCTTCCTCACGTTTCTCCAGCAGACGCTGTGCAGAGTAGTTGAGGGAAACGACACTCCCACCATGACTCAATTCAAGTATACCTTCTTCAAGATTACCCAGAATACGACTAAGATGGCGTTTTTCGACAAGTAGCTCGATAGCTACGGTGGAAGGCTGCAGTCCGCTCTGAATTTTCGCCGGGGTAGAGAGTGAGCGCCTGATATCTGCATGCAGATGCTGAGTTAAGCGTTGTAGAGCATCCTGAACATGCACCCTCAGTTCTTTGAGATTCCCTTTAGCGATACATAGATCGTAATATTGTTCAGCGATAATGTTGTCGAAATCCTCGAGAATAATCCCAGATACAACAACAAGGAAAACATTGTGTAATTCTTTATTACTTCGAATTATCCTGCAAAGTTGTTCTCCATCGACAAGAGGCATTATCAGGTCTGTAAAAACAATATCAGGAGTATATTTTTTCAGCACATTTAGAGCATCAAGACCGTTTTCCGCAGAAACGACCTCACATCCCTCTTGTACGAGGATTGCCGAGACAACTCGCAATAAAACAGGATTGTTATCTACTACCAGAGCCTTAATTTTCATTATGAGCGAACAAACGTCCTTGTAATTCTCTGCATGTTAACTCATGGGAGTGTAACCGGCGAAAACCACATCACGGAAAAATGAGATTATTTTTTCTCTTCGCCCGACCATTTTTTTCTGTTCGGGAATCAAATCCGTAGGAGGGATTTTCATAACTGTCATCTTGTACTCGATATGCGTTGCTATTCGATTTTCAAGGTACCATGCATACATCAATCCCATCAGCAGCCCTGGTGGGGTGAATCCTTCGTCACCGTTGATTAACCGTGTATAATGATGATAAGAATCGCCTCGATACATTCTCGCAAGACTCAAATACTCATCGAGTTGTTCTGCAGTAAAATAACAGTTCTTCTCCCCTTCAGAACGCAAATACAAATGGTACACCTTGCCAAGTGAAATACCACCTTGTACAACATCAATCACACTCTTCTCCAAGGCATAATTTCCAAGGAGAGATTCACCAATGGCAATGAGCAACGCTACTTCCAGCTTACCCTTTTCGGCAAACTGATCTTTACGGATTTTTATAAGTCCATCTATAGGATCATAAAATGAATAAACGTTATCCCATTGCTGGTCCCGGTGCCAATTATTGACATCGACACAGCGAATACCTGTAATATAATCCAGATGAGAGAGCGGGATATCATGATGCTTCCAGATAATCTCACTCAGTTTTTCCCGAATATTTTCCACACCACTGTAACAGTTACACTGACAACCGAGTGAGCAGTCTATGCTTAAGCCTGAAAGTTTATCAGCAATCGCACGATATTTTTCATTAGGAAGCATATTTACCCGGCGCGATCTGTACTTTGGATCATTACGGGTTTGTTCACATTCTTCTACGCTGGTATCCCGTGGGGCAGGTTTTCCAAAACAACTGGAACCGGTATACAGCACCTTAACTGCTGTCGCCAGCATTGAAGGATCATGCTGAATGACACCTCGTTCGGCCAAGGCATGTTTTGAATAAATACCACATTCTACAGGGATATACCCGTGCTCACGCACTACTTCACGATCAAGGTATATGGGGATTTTACCTTCAACAGCGTAACTCTGTATTACCGAAGCTGGAACATCTTTTAATGACAGGCAAAGTACTTCATTAAACAATCCTTTTGTGCCGCCTGGAATATTGCGCTCATACGCCCGGATCATATCAGAAACTCTGAATTTTCTTTTGGGATCAGAAAGGCTCAAGTCTGTTTCACCGGCCTGCACCCACAAATTGGAAACAAGAAGTTTCAATGCCTGTGTGTTCCTCCTGACGGCATCAGCGAGGCCTGGAACTTTGAACACAGGTATAATTGAACTATAGAGGCTTCCAGGTGCCATAATCAAAATATCAGCTTCCTCAATATCCTGTATAATTTCTGGGTACACAAGGGGATCTCCACAGAAATCGACATGAGCAGACTCAACCGGAACACCTCGGCGTGCCGAACTTGATTTCGATTCACCTGTGGTCTGAACACCGTTCGTATAGACCACTCTCAACTGACTTGGTGTTGTAGTGCAAGGCAGAACTGATCGAATCCCACAGCCAAGATTCAGAGAAAGATACTGTAAACCTGAAAAAATTGGCTTATGCAGCAATTGGGGGTCATCATTAATGTCTTTATTGCTGATTTCAGGATTAAGATATTTATAGATTGCTGCAGCAACAATCAGATTACCAAGACAATGCGGACGCTGAAGAGTGCACGATAACCGTTCATCGCTGAAGAGACTGTCAACAAGTGTAATAAGTATTTCAGCAAGTCCCCGAGGTAACTGGCTAAGGTCGGCAGTTGACTGGAGAAGAAGCAATTCAGAATTCTCAGGCTTACGTGTAAATCTATAGTTGAAAACCTTAACGAGTTCAGCGACTATTAACCTTGCTCGCGTTACTGTAACCTGATATGTCCGCTGGAGCACGGCTAGTTGAATGGAAGACAGCAAAACATGACGAATGTCGCCAATGGCCACCAATGGCAGATCTTTTAGCATTTCACCGGTAGATCCACCGTCATCGGTAACACATACAACAGACCGGGTTTTTGGAAATATTTCTTTAAGTCCAAAAAATGGAGCTCGAGCCCAGCCTTCAGAACGGCAATCACCTCCAATAATGTTGGATAAGCCTGTACCACCGCCAAAAACAACAACCTTAGTCTGGTCGGTCTGCACACTGCCAAGTGCATCTTCCAGATTACTGAACAGCCTGGTCATCTCCTGATCGTGATGATTGGGTTCACCGTTGAGGACAAGATCAATAAATTTTTCTCTTAGATCTTTATGCGGCAGCAAATCAAGCGGAGACACCTGCTTTTGAAGCAGTTTTTCCAGGCGCTTCGCAACGTTGTCATCTTTTGTATTAACCATATCGTCTTACAGATCTATCTTTCTGGTTATGGTAGCAATCTACGAGGCCTTACTCGTAACGGCCGACGAAAGAGCCTAGCTCGCCGGCCCCTGAGTCCACGTTTAAATGCTCTGCCCAGACTGGAGGAATTCCTCAACTCGAAGAAGATCTTCAGGGGTATCAACTTCAATAGAATCATGCTCGGTGAGGACAACCTTTATCTTATAGCCGTATTCAAGAGCCCTCAGTTGCTCCAGTTTTTCAAAATGCTCCCATTCACCCTCAGGCAGAGCAACAAACGTCAGCAAAAAACCTTTACGATAAGCATAAAATCCGAGATGCTTATAGTATGTTGGTGAAACGAGTTCTTCAGGATTGCGCTGAAACGGAATTGGTGATCGAGAGAAGTATAGTGCGTGGTTATCCCTGTCAAAGACAGTTTTAACATGATTTGGATCAGTTATTTCTTCTTCACGAATAATTTTATATATCAGTGTCGACATCGGCAGGGCCGGGTCATCCAGAAGCGGTCTTGCAACCTGCTCGACAATTTCGGCAGGAAAAAGTGGCTGATCGCCCTGGATGTTGACTACTACGTCATGTTCGGATATACCAACCAGCTTGGCAGCTTCAGCGAGACGATCTGAGCCTGAGACATGGTCACTTCTGGTGATAACATATTCACCACCAAAAGAAGCCACACAATCGGCGATGCGCTGATCATCTGTGGCGACAATAACCCGTGACAGTAATTCGACCTTTCGTGCACGCTCAACAACATGCTGAATCATCGGTTTACCGGCTATTTTTGCCAGAGGTTTTCCTCTGAACCGATTGGACTCATACCTTGCCGGAATAATGGCAACAACGTCAACCTTATCTTTTTGCATATTTACTCTAGAATATTAGAATTATTGAGTGCATTACGAACTTCTTTTTACGCCCAGGACATGCCCCAGGTCATATGATAAATCCTCTGATGATAACCGTCTCATCTACCTCACTTTCAGAGACAATACTACAAAAAGCACAGGCGCAGGCTAAAATTCTAAACCTGCCCTTCTCCCTGCCAGATATCGCTAACAGCAAGTATATTCTCAACTACGCTGACGATCATGTTGAATTATACATTAATCCGATACACGCTGGGAAGAGCAGGTTCAGCCCCATTTTTGTAGATTTTCTACATGGCAACTCAGCATATCGCCATGCCAGCAATTGCACGATTAAACAGCCACTTGCCCGCGCAGTCGGCATAAAACCCGGTTTCAGGCCTGATGTGTTTGATGCTACAGCTGGTCTTGGCGGGGATAGCTTTGTTCTCGCCTGCCTTGGTTGTGAAGTGAAGCTAAATGAACGTTCTCCAATAATCGGAACATTACTCGCTGATGGCCTGGAACGAGCATCCCATGCACCCAAAACTGCAGAAATAGTAAACACCCGCATGCAACTGGTAATAAGTGATTCACGAAATCATCTCAAAAGGCTTGATCGTAAACCTTACACAATTTACCTCGATCCCATGTATCCGCATTCTGGCAAAACAGCTTTAAACAAAAAAGAGATGCGTATGATCAGGGATATTGTCGGAGATGACTGTGACGGCAACATGTTACTTGAAACAGCGCTATCTTCGGCTGGCAACAGAGTAGCCGTAAAACGACCTAAAGGTGCCGAATATCTCGGTGGTCTAAAACCGAGTCACGAAATAACCATGAAAAACAGTAGATTTGACATCTACATCGTCGCTCATTTATGATATTTTTCTCCGGCCTTTATAGTATATGCCCTGTAAATCTGTTCCATAAGTAACATTCTCACCATATCGTGCGTAAATGTCATTTTTGACAAGGAAAGACACACATCTGCTCTGGATACAACTTCTTCAGACAACCCTGTCGGTCCACCGATAAGGTAACTTATACCCTTTGTTCCCCGCTGCTCCCAGCCGCTTATCACATCTGCAAATTTTTCTGAAGAATACTGTTTGCCTCTTGAATCAAGAGCAACTATCAGCCAACCTTCGGGAACTGCCTGCAGGAGTTGTTTACCCTCCTGGCTAATGTCGGATCGCCCTCCAGAGTTTTTTTCTTTCAACGTCCTGACAGTCATCTGGGTGTAATGTTTGAGTCGGGAAGCATATGTGTCTATTCCTGAGGAAATGAACGAGTCTTTAGTTTTCCCCAGAAAAATCATTTCATGTTTCATATTATCCACGTAATGCTTTTACATACATAGAATCAATAGTGATCAGCAATGGGCTCGGTCAGACTCTCGTAGTATCTTCTTTAATACTTCACAAAATTCCTCATAGCTGATCGCTGTATTAATGCCTGGACAGGATTCTGCAATAGTGTGATAATTGTTTATATCATCAAGTATCGATGGATGTAATGGCCACTCTGCACATCGCCACGGCCTGCCGTTATGTACAGTGCACCCATCAGCGTAAAAAACACAGTGGCCGTCAACAATTTTCATCTGTACGGTATTGTCGGTAATCCGCCAGAACTTCTCCGCAACGTCATCCCTTTCTAAACCAAGCGCAGAACACATTCTTTGCTGATCCTGTGCATCAAGTGAGACTGTAGTCTCCCCCTGGCAGCAAAATCCACAACGGGTACAGTTAAATATTTTCGCAACCTCTGACATGTAAAACTCCAGATTATATATTTTTTTTTGACAATTTTCCCTGCACAAATACATCCAGTAGATTCCTGAAAGCAAACAACATACCGGAAAATTCACAGAATGGCACCCCGATCCACATAAAAAAGGCGCGATCTCCGAGCGGGATCACGCCTTATATGTACATATGAATTATAACACTAACTACGCGTAACCGATAACATCTCCAAAAGTGCTGATATCAATACCATATTGCATGGCCGCTGCTTTCCACTTTTCGTCATCGGGAAGCTCAAAAATAATATTATCGTCCGCAGGCACCGTAAGCCAGCCATCCTCAACCAGTTCCCTTTCCAATTGTCCCGGTCCCCAACCTGTGTACCCCAGTAGAAACAAATAGGCCGTCGGACCACGTTGTTCAGCTATATCTTCAAGAACCTTGGTTTCTCTGGACAGAGAAACCGTAGGACTGACTTCGAGCTGATATTCTGTTTTATAATCTGATCGGTACAGAATAAATGCAGACTCGAGCTCAACAGGTCCACCTACGTATATTTGCGGCAATTCTATATGAGGAATACGCAAATTCGCTCCTTTCAGAACCTCAGCCAGAGAAAAGGCCGGATGAGGCTTATTGACCGCCAACCCCATTGCGCCTTCAGAACTGTGCGCACAAATATAAATGACCTGTTCTTCAAAACGAGGATCAGGCATTTGTGGTGTTGAAACAAGAAATGAGCCCGTAAGGCTTTCAATTATAGGAACTTTCTCAGCAGTCATGGCCCGGTTCTCCATAGATTAGCAAAACAGCAACACGGCACACTCTAACATCAGAACTCCGGAAGCAGAAAAAGAGATAGCTCTAAATAGCTCTCATCCGTGAACTATTCAGCCATTCTCGTTATGTACTCATCTATAGTTTATCAGAGCAATCTCCGAATCGTCAAGCTATGACAGATTCCTGACACACTGTAAACATAAGAATGTGCTGACAGAAAAATCACAGTTAAGCATGACAAAACCACAGATATTACATACTATAATTGCAGGAAGAGTATATGCTGCTTTTATCTTCCCTTTCTTATGATTATCTTAAGAACGACAGATTTTGCTGTTACGTTAATATATTATTCCCTTCCAATATCTGCTGTATTGGAATAGCTTTAGCAACAGAATATTTCATATATGCTTTACATATATAACCTGACATCAAGCAGGATAAGTCAACTTCGGGTTGCAGAGAAATTACTGAGCAGAACCATGAAAACCCGGAATATGCTCATCGTTAATATGTTCAGGATAGACGTGCTCAGGCTTTAGTTACTTAACACTCCTGGCAAATAAGCTGGCACTTGGAATAATATATAATGTAGTATTTACTGGCTGTTGCAATCTGCAGCCCCCACCTTCCCATTGCGTGTATTATGAATGACCACATAAACAGAATCATTCACTCTGCCCACCATGATCCGTTCGAATTTTTAGGCGTCCATTTTTCAGATACTGACAAGGACCTTGTCACTATCAGAACTTTTCAGCCTAGCGCATCCTCTGTGTGTGTTATAAGTGGCGGGAAACGTCAGGAAATGAAACGAATCATACCTGAAGGTCTCTATGTGACAGAGATGGACAGGACATGGTTTGCAGACCCGCACCTTGATCCATACACATATCAGTATGAAATCAAGTATATTGACGGCAATACGCACAAAATCAATGATCCATACCGTTTTTTGCCTCAACTTGATGAAACAGACCGGTATTTATTCAACTTCGGTACAAATTACAGACTGTATGATCATCTGGGATGTCACCCGGCTACTCTTTTCAATATTTCAGGATCACTGTTCCGAGTCTGGGCTCCGAACGCTAAAGGAGTATCCGTCCTTGGTAATTTCAATGGTTGGGATGGCAGAGTCAATCCAATGCGCTCCTTGGGAGGGTCCGGTATCTGGGAACTCTTCCTCCCAGGTATAGTTGAAGGGGATATATATAAATTCCAACTTCACACTCAATCAGGAGAACTCCTTCAAAAGGCAGATCCTTTTCAGTTTGCTGCCGAACTACGCCCACGAACCGCCTCAAAAATCAATTACCTGCAAAACTTCGACTGGCAGGATGAGACATGGGAAGAAAACAAGCGCAAAGAATCACCTTATAACAAACCTGTTTCAATTTATGAATTCCATCCCGGTTCCTGGAGACGCGATCCCGATGACCCAGAAAGATTTCTGACATATGTTGAACTTGCGGATTCTCTCATTCCATATGTCAAAGATTTAGGCTTTACCCACATCGAGCTCATGCCGATTATGGAGCACCCTCTCGACGAGTCCTGGGGCTATCAGGTTACCGGTCCCTTCAGTGTAACAAGCCGACATGGTACTCCTCAGGAGTTCATGTATTTTGTCAATCAATGCCACAAAAACTCTATCGGCGTAATACTTGACTGGGTGCCTGCTCACTTTCCACAGGATAGCCATAGTCTTGCCCGGTTTGACGGAACCGCGCTCTACGAACACGAAGACCCGCTGAAAGGAGCTCATCCTGAATGGGGCACCTTTATTTATAATTACGGCCGTAGGGAAGTGAGTAATTTTCTTATAGCCAGTGCATTGTTCTGGCTGGATAAGTTTCATATAGACGGCCTTCGTGTTGACGCCGTTGCCTCTATGCTCTACCTCGATTATTCCCGTAAAGAAGGTGAATGGATACCAAACTGTTATGGAGGCAGAGAAAATCTTGAGGCTATAGAGTTCCTCAGGCATGTCAACTCCGTAGTATATAACCTGCACCCGAATACCCTCATGATTGCCGAAGAATCCACAAGTTTTTACGGGGTATCAAAACCAACCAATAATGGCGGTCTCGGTTTTGGTTTTAAATGGAATATGGGTTGGATGAATGATATTCTCAGTTATTTCTCCAAAGATCCTCTGTTCCGTAAGTACCATCACAACACCCTTACATTTTCAATAATGTATGCCTTTTCCGAGAACTTCATTCTGCCGTTATCTCATGACGAAGTTGTTCATGGGAAAAAATCACTTTTAAGCAAAATGCCGGGCGATACATGGCAGAAATTTGCAAATCTTCGCCTTCTTCTCATGACAATGTGGACGCATCCAGGTAAAAAATTATTGTTTATGGGAGGAGAATTTGGACAGTGGAACGAATGGAACTGTAAACAAAGTATGGACTGGCATTTACTGGAAAATGATGACAGGCACCAGAAAATGCTTAAATTTGTATCTGAATTGAACCGATTATATATTAATACTCCAGAACTCTGGGAGCTTGATTTTGATCATGACGGATTTTCCTGGATAGATTTTGAAGACCGGAATAACTCTGTCATTTCTTTTGCACGCTATGGAAAAGAAAGAGAAAATCATGTTGTCTGCATACTTAATTTCACACCACAGACATACTACAATTACAAGATAGGCCTGCCGACCGGTCAGGAATACGTGCAGATATTCAATTCAGACGCGAATATGTTCGGGGGCAGTGACTCTGCTGGCAATGATACAATTCGACCAATAGCCGAACCCTATGCTCAGGCTGGATTTCATACAAAACTAACAATACCGCCACTTGCAGGAATACTCCTCAAGCCTGTAGGTAAAGTGCAATAACGTCAGGAGATGATACTTTGTCAACACGATTACCGACAGACCTTCCGGGTGATAAAATACGAAAAGCCATTGATGAGTTTTGTGATATTTTAAAGAGCAATACAGAATTATCCAAAGCTGAAATAATCAATTCAGTATCGAAGAAATTTGATCTCTCGCCACTTGAAAGTGATTTCCTTCGACGTCAACTCATGACCCCTGAAAATCTATGACTGCCTCCCGAGGAAACACTGTTGATATCCACCTTTAGGATATAAGGACATACTTATGGATGCCTACCAACAAATCATTGCTACACTCGCCCTGACTATGGGTACAGCCTGGGCAAGTGGCATCAATCTATATGCCACACTTGCAATGCTTGGAATACTTGGCACGAGTGGGAATATTATTCTTCCAGACAGCTTGCTTGTCCTTCAGGATCCAATAGTAATAATAGCTGCTTGCATAATGTACTGTGTTGAATTCGTGGCAGATAAGACACCAGGTGTGGATACAGGATGGGATGCCGTGCATTCTTTCATCCGCATACCTGCCGGTGTCCTCCTTGCGGCAGGGGCAGTGGGCGAAGTCACCCCGGCATTAGCTGTAGCTGCAGGCATACTTGGCGGCTCTATTTCAGCAACCAGTCATATGATCAAGGCAGGTTCACGCGTTTTGATCAATACTTCGCCAGAGCCTTTTACCAACTGGACAGCATCAGTCGTCGAGGATGCCGCAGTCGTTGGCGGACTCTGGGCCGCACTTCATTACCCAATCGCATTCCTTGTAGCTTTCGTGATATTTGTTGCAATATCAATCTGGTTGTTACCAAAAATATGGCAGGGAATCAAATTGCTTTATAGCAAAATCAAAGGGATTTTTCAGAAGAATTCACCGCCAGAAAACGTAAATAACCAACCCCCTGCTCCTCAAATCGAGCAAAAGTAACCCTACTTAATCTCAGGGGGGGTGTTCTTAACGTGTATTGTCAGGATTTATGACTCACTGTCGACACTGATACAGCATCCTGAGCATAACCCTTTTCAATAGATTGTTTTCTGAGGTATCTTTTATATGTTTCTACAGTTTGTTCACACATGGTCTTTGTTGTAAATTTACTCAAAACACGGTTTCGTCCATTTTCTCCTATACAGGAGAGTTGCTCTTTAGACATGCTCAGAGCCTCATCCAAAACTTTCGACATTGCCAGAGAGTTAGAAGGTTCTACCAACCATCCCGTTTCATTATCAATGACAATCTCCAGACTTCCACCATGCGCTGTAGCAATAACAGGTTTACCCATTGCCATAGCCTCTACAGCAATACGCCCAAAAGCTTCAGGAGTACTGGATGTGGCTGAAACCACAATGTCTGAAAGCAGTAATGCTGCAGCCATGTCACTGCAATGACCTACCATTTTAACACAATCTTTAAGATTGTATTTTTCAATGATATTTGCAATTTCATTTTTATACGTAGAACTTTCTGGCTCATCACCTACCAGAATTGCCTGAAAGTTTCTGTCCTGCAAACTGGCCAGACTCATAAGAAAAACATCCTGGCCCTTAAGCCTGGTCATCCTGGCAGGTAGCATAATTACTGGCTTTCCCGGTACAACGCCCCATTTTGCTCTTAGCGAATCCAACCTGTCAGAACTGACGCTCTCCGGGTTGAAAGTATCTGTATCAACACCTCTGAAAATAGATACTACATTCTGTTCTTTGGAATAATGTTCAGCAATATGTTTCTGTATTGATTCTGATACCGCAATTACGACATCACCCTTTGTCATGATTGCGCTGTAGGCATTAATCGAATAGAAACCATGAAATGTCGTGACAAGCAGAGGTCTCTTTTTCTTTGGAATACTTTTCCAGGCAAGATATCCTATCCATGCAGGAAGACGAGATCTTAAATGCAGTATATCTACTCTTTCTTTCAACAACAATTGACGAAGAGGCAAAATATATTTCAAACACAAAGGAGACTTCACTCCAACCTTCATAGACACATGAGAACTCCCTTCGCGTTCAAGCAGCTCAACCAACCTTCCGCCACCTGAAACCACCAGCGAACGATGTCCTTGTTGGACAAGATGCTTCCCCAGCTCCAGGGTTCCACGCTCGACGCCGCCACCTTCCAGTTCAGGAACCATCTGCAGTACCGTCAGGTTTTCTTTACTAAATTTTCTCTTTTTTTCTTGCAGCATCTGCTTATATAGTGCGAGGTTTTTTCTACACATTACCTCAGCTATAAAGTGTTCATGGACCCACTGTCTTCCTGCTCGCCCAAAGGCGCTGCAGGCCTCCTCATCCCCTAAAGCTTGAGCTATTACTTTCGCCATGGCGGCTGGGTTCTGTGGTTCAACAAGCCACCCTGTCACGTTATCAACAACTGTTTCGAGGCTACCGCCATGGGCGGTTGCAATCACCGGGCGCCCCATAGACATCGCTTCAATTGCTATTTTGCCAAACGCTTCAGGCTGTGTCGAAGACGCTGAAACAATAATATGACCCACCAGCATGGCTGCCGGCATGTCATCACAATGTCCCACAAGCTTGACTTTGTCCTGCAGATTATAGTGTGCTATTTTTTCTCTGATCTTCTTGGTATATTTTTGCTTCTCATCAATTTCACCGACGCACAAAGCAATGAAGGGCAGATCACGTATTATGGCGAGACTTTCAATAAAATCGTCCTGTCCTTTCCATTTAGTGAGCCTTCCGGGCAATATAATTACAGGTTCCGAACGATCTTGCAAGCCCCATCTCCGCCTGAGTTCCTCCACTCTATCTTCTGAAACCTTATCAGCATCAAACGTTGATGTATCAAACCCGCCATAGATAAGAGCTATCTTCTCATTTGCGGTTCCATAGTTTTTAATAATATGATCACGAATGGCATTTGAAACAGCAACAACCCTCTGACCCTTTGTCATAATTGCAGAGTATTTATTCACTGAATAAAAACCATGAAACGTTGTGACGAGTGATGGCCTATCATGCGCAGGAAGCATTTTCCAGGCAAGATAACCTACCCAGGCAGGTAATCTTGACCGAAGATGTACAATGTCGGCTTTTTCTGATATGAAAATCTGACGTAATCGATCAATATATTTCAGACATCGAAAATTCTTTTCACCAATCCCGGGACATAATATGTGCCGACACCCTTCTCGCTCCAGCTTTTCAAGCAATCGCCCACCGCCTGAAATAACAATGGAGTTATGACCTTGTCGTGCCAGATAAACCGCCTGATCATAAGTCTCCCCTTCCACACCACCCTCTTCCATTTCCGGGAGAATCTGGATTATTGTCATTTTTTCAAACATCATTTCGCCGCCGGCCTCCTTGCTGAGAAAACAGAATAATGAGCCATTGCAAATTGATCATTTACATCATTCATTAGTTCCAGTTTCCTATTATTGCTACTTCCAGTTCCGGCAGGATCTGGGTTGTCTATTGTTTTTATAGAATATTCATCATTCGCATAATTCATCGCAACACCACAGAAAACGAAATACACCGTCAAAAGGTTAGGTGCATTTCGTGTTTTAATCTCTTTCTGAATCATCATTACTTTTTAGTATTTTGAAGTGTATATATCTGTCTCTTTATATCTTTACATGAATATAAGGAAACAACTCAACGCTGCCTGCAACGCTCATCGCTGGTTTCAGCAGACACAACCTTCAAATTTGCCTTCACTATAACAGATACAATTCAAAAAAGGAAACAATGCGTTATTTATCCGGTCATTAATTAGCGTACATCTGTTATACTACACGCATGAAAGATCTTGATGGACGTAAAATGAATCGTAAGGCCCTCGAAGAAATTCGAATCCGGGCTGTAAAGCGAGTGGAATCCGGTGAAAGTCCTGAAGTTGTCATTAGGGCACTTGGATTTACACGACCGAGAATTTATGAATGGCTTGCGACATACCGTGAAGGAGGGATTGATGCCCTTCGCAGCCGTAAAGCACCTGGAAAGAAACCGAAGCTTTCCGGTAAGCAGTTCCAGATGATTTATCGACTTGTTGTCGGCGAGAACCCACTCCAACTCAGGTTTGAGTTTGCTCTCTGGACTAGAGGAATGGTTCAAGAACTCATCCAACGCGAGTTCAATGTTAACATGAGTGAAGTCTCTGTAGGTCGCATTCTCAAAAAGCTTGGCTTAAGCCCCCAAAGGCCTCAGAAGAAGTCTTATCAGCAAGATGACAACTCCGTTTTGAAATGGATGGCGCAAGACTTTAAAGAAATTAAAAAAGCAGCTCAAAAGGTCAACGCTGAGATCTTTTTTGGCGATGAGTCAACGATAAGGTCGAATTACCATTCCGGGAAAACCTGGACACCCTGTGGGAAAATCCCTACCGCAGAAACCACTGGAACTGGACCTAAAGTAAATTTGATTTCCGCCATTAGCTCGCGTGGTGCTATGAGGTTCATGGCAACTGAGCAAAATGTCAACACAGCTGTTTTCATAGAGTTTTTGAAACGCCTGCTTATTAAAGCTGAAAGACCCGTTTTCCTTATCGTGGACAATTGCCCAATACACCAATCCAAAGAGGTTCGCGAATTTGAAGTGAGTACTGACGGTAAGTTGAAGCTATTTTTCCTCCCACCATATTCGCCGGAATTGAATCCTGATGAGCATGTCTGGAATTATTTGAAAAATCATAAAAATGGCCGTTAAATAACCACTGGTCTATTCGATCTCCACAAGAGGCAAGGGTAATGCAATCGCTCCAAAAATTTCCCGAGAGAATAAAAGCCTTCTTTAGGCATCAGTGGGCAAAATACACCCTCGTGTCCGTTAATCGGCGCTCAACGTAACAGGTCCATGTTATTTTCATAAAATTTTAAAAACAACAATGTATGATAATCAACTTTATATATGAGGAGCCATTCACAGGTCTGATTGCCACTCTTTCTCAGTAAGCAGGTTGAGCTGTTAAGAATTAGGTGTGAGGGGCGCGCAACGATTCAAGTTGCAACCACTCAATACTGAGGTGAATGCTGTTATTTGTCGAGTTGCATCGGACAAATGCAGTTCACGCCTCACCTGTTCAAGCTAAAATTCAGAGGTGATCAAAAACTTTTCTACCACTGCAATTCCCAAAGGATCTCCACTTTAAAAAAATCTGGAAAGAACCTCTCTCGCACATCTTTGCGCCTCATCAAAATCAACTGGTTCCAACGTAATCATACATTTCTCCTCAGACATATCCAACGGTGCAGCATATCCCTGCTCATAGAGATTCTGTAGACTCCTCAGGAATTTATTTTCATTCTTTTTCCACTTCACCGGCAGTACACCAACCCTGCAACCAGCAGTAATCGCTTCGTATATCATAGACATAGAATCAGCCGTAACCCAGGCGATATGTGCTTTGGAGTACTGCTCTTCCACCCAACCTTTAGGTGTATCCTTATAGTGGAAAAACGTGGCTTGAGGGTATTTTTTTTCAATCTCCACAAGTTCATGAACAGTATCCTCAGGTGTACGGGGCGAGGAGGAAATGGTCCAATGCATATCTTTACATCTTTCTATTATCGTAGATATATAAGATATAACCTCTGAAGTTCTCCAGTCATGACTCCGCTGATCGACTCCTCCGAGCAAAATAAGTCCGGTATGCATCTCCCGCGGAAGCTGGTTATCCGATAAAACCGGAGGGCCGTCAGTCAAAAACACATTCCCTGCACCAACACCGACATCATCATGTTTTGGAACCAAAAGCAGATCAAACATTCTACGGAGATACAGCTCAGGTGTCATACACGTAACTGCCGGTATTTTATATTTTTTCTTGCATGAAAGCAAAGCGGCATGAGTTCTGGAACCAGTCCCTATAACCAGATCTGTACCATCAAGGGTATGGCTGCATCCCCCATCCGGAAGTAGAAATAACCGACATATATCAATGATACGTCGCACAACATGAACCTTAGGGAGCTGTATCCGCTCCACATCCACGTCCACCAAGCTTTGCAACGCCTTTACAACTGCAAGACTCTGCTTTTCATGCCCGGGACTCCCTTCTAGAAAGACAGTTATTTTCATATCTCAACGCATAACAGTTTAAGTGTTGTATCCATAGAGCAATCTGTTCGCGCAAGTATATGCATGATAGAAAGATATTGAAAACAGGTTGCCTGAACCTCTCACATAAACAGCAGAAGAATAACGCCGCTACTTCTGTGGCGGAGGCATTGGCGGCCTTCTTGCTGCACCACCACCTGCAAGTTTGACGATGATCTGGTTCGATTTTTTTAAACGTCCAGACATAGTTTTGAAAAGATGATTTGTTACTTCAGGATATTTATCGATAACTTCCTCAATCTTATCTCCAGGAAAACGCTTAACGGTACTCCGCCCCTGTGACACTATTGTTGCCGTTCGCTGTTCTCCGGAGATTGACGCCATTTCACCAAAGTACTCACCAGGTTCAGTCAGTTCTGCTATTTTTTTACCACCTTTAATGACTGTGAGCGCGCCCCGGATAAGCTTGAAGAAATCCTTGTCTGTATTTCCTTCCCGGATAACAACATCTCCATCTTCATAGTTTTCAACATCAGGATTCAAGAGATAAGCCGGAAGACTTTCCTTATGCGCGACAGTTCGCTTCAACGCTTCATCTATGCTGGTGACTCCATCACGGACCTTCTGCAATGCGGCATCCCTGAGCGGGGTCATGCCTTCCTGAATAGAAATTTTCCGCAACTGGTCTTCAGGAACTTCAGCACTGATTGCTTTTGCAACCTCGTCAGTCACTTCCATAAGTTCAAAAAAACCTACCCTGCCTTTATAACCCAAACCGTTGCATTCCTGACAACCTGCCGGCCCATATATTTTTAACGTCTCCAACTCATCTTCCCGAAACCCGAAAGACAACATATCTTCAGACGGATATGTTACTGGCTTCTTACAGGCTTTACACAACCTTCGTCCAAGGCGCTGTGCAAGGACCATGGTAACTGAAGATGCAAGCATGTACGGAGGAATCCCGATATCGACAAGCCGGCCGATAGTCGCAGCACTGTCATTGGTATGAAGTGTTGAGAAAACAAGATGGCCGGTCATAGCCGCTTTGATAGCTATCTCTGCCGTCTCCATATCACGAATCTCACCGACCATGATAATATCAGGATCCTGCCTGAGGAACGATTTAAGCGCAGCGGCAAATGTCATACCAACCTCTGTATTGACATTAACCTGGTTAATTCCCTTGAAGTTAAATTCGACCGGATCTTCTGCCGTGAGAATTTTTATATCTTCACTATTCAGAGAGTTGAGAGCAGAGTAGAGCGTAACTGTTTTACCTGAACCGGTTGGCCCCGTTACAAGCAATAACCCCTGCGGACTGTTCAGACAACGTTTCAGCATCTCAAAAGTAGATTGCTCAAAACCCAATTTTGTAAGATCAACACTGAGTGACCCTTTATCAAGAATTCGCAATACAACCGATTCACCAAAAAGTGTCGGTAAAGATGAGACACGGAAGTCGACTGAACGATTACGGCCCATACGCATCTTGATACGACCATCCTGCGGAACTCTTCTTTCGGTGATATCCATACCCGCGAGAATTTTCATTCGGGCAACAAGTGCGTTCTTGATGTTTAGCGGCAGGTTCATTGATTTGAATAATGAACCATCTTTACGATAGCGAACCTGCATTGTCTTCTCATAAGGTTCAAGGTGGATATCTGAGACACCTTCCTGAACAGCTTTTATGAGAATACCATTCACAAGTTTAATTATCGGAGCATCTGACGCCGCGAACTGATCACCGAAGCTTTCTTCCTTCTCACTCTCAATCTCAAAATCGTCCGCAGCTTCAGCAAGAATAGAACCAAAGTCATCAACTTGCGTTACCTCAAGCTCTTCTTCCAGATCATCCTTCTGTTCAAAAAATGACTGATATTCTTCTTCGGAGATTTTGTAATGCTTCTTATACGCTTCGGCGATGTCCCGTTCAGTCGAAACACAGACGGAAAGTTCTTTACCTAGAGCATTTTGCAGATCCTCAACAGCCATGGAGTCTGAAGGCTCGGCCATCGTTATCTGCAGGGTGTTCCCAGCCATCCTTAACGGAAATGCCATGTATTTCTTAGCAGTTTCGTAGTTGACCAGCCTGAGCGCATCTTTAGATGGTGGCTCATTTTTAATAACGACAGGAGTGTAATTGTGCTGCCGACTGAGAAAGTTGAAAACAGTATCATCATCAATGTAATCAAGGCGGCGGAGGATAGAACTCAAGCGCCCATGGTTTTTCTGCAATTCCTTTTTGGCAAACTCAAGTTGCGTAGGGGTAATATATCCAGCCTTGCTTAACAGTTCGCCGATTTTAATCTTCCCGGCACCGGATTGATCCTTTACCGTTTTTCGGGTTGAAGCTTTGCTGGAGAGGGAAGTATTTTGAGCTGCCATATAACCTTTGACCTGATGATAAGATATTGAAAAGCACCTTCAATGTTCTCTGACAAGCATTCTCACAGAAGAGAATATAGAACAATACTACTACAAAATATCAGAATTTCACATAAAGCAGAAAGACAATAACAAAAAAAGTGATTCACTGGATCTTTCGATAACACCTTCTGCGTAACACATATTCTTGTCTACCAGTATCGCTTATTTGCAAAAAGCAAAACACCAGAGAAAATTACACCA
>JBFHGS010000045.1:0-25644 GCA_041582995.1 Desulfopila sp.
CAAAGATGGGGTGCCTGTGAGCAGTTACCCGGCAATCTGTTCAGCTGTTTCCACTGCCTTCAGTCTGCAGAAACATACCAAGAAGTATAACAAAATAGAGGGAAATTCACACGGCCTTGTTACAGATTTGAGAAGAAAAAATGAACGCGGTACATAATCTTTTTTTTTCAGCAAAATTCCAATCTCTCTTTTGTACATTCCATCTGCCAGCTCTTACCGAACAAAAGCCTGTGAAGGTTCTATTGGCACAACAGCACAATGCTCTACATAAACGTTATGAACAAAACAAAATCAGCTCCACGCGATTACATTACAACTGTAAAACCGTCAACATACCGCATAATCCAATGTCCAACATGCAGGGGTTGCATGGAATAGATTCCCCCCACAGGGACATAGGCAGTAATCCCCAAAAGGCTACTTGCACAATAAAATCATAATTGATCGGTTAAAATCATTTGGTTGATCGCTTAAAATCTGGTTAGCTCAAGATACGGCTGAGTTCGTTAGGAGCAACAGGCCATACATTCTAAAATCAGTCTTACTGTTGCTGGTTTATTATTCTCATTACATCGTGATCAAACAATGTCTCACCACGCCTATAACCTGAATACACCTTTCATCGACGAGCTATGGCAACGGATGAACGGTTTGATGCAACCTACTGAACCTTCTGAATTCATCGGTGATATATTCAGAGACATCAAAGTCATCCCTACCCGTGAGCAACTTGCCGCGATCATGGATGGCGCCTTCTGGACGAGTTTTTCGCGTGATGAGGGTAATGCGGTAACAGTTTCGGTCATATTTAACAGAGCTGAAAAGTCCTTTGACACCTTTCTCTTTGATCAACCCATTGCCTTTGATGTAAAGACTCTGGTGAAGCTCGGATCCGCACTCGAAAACCCGCGAGCGGATATAGGTGTCTGGCCTGACAGTGAAGGAAATCTGAAAATATGGGGGTTCAAAACCCGTTCCGAAGATATCCTCATCGCCAACCTCTGGGTTCAGGCATTAGGACCAGGCAAAGTACTCATCACCTTTGGCGGCAAAAGTCTCGGCGCCTTGATCAGCAACCAGGCCGTTTTCATCGATCATGCCAATCTGATGCGTGCCGTCATCCCAAAACTCTCACTGGCAAAGGATCAGCGCACAGATAAAATGCTTAAGATGCTGCGCTACAATTCGCTCCTCACAACCGCCCGGGCAATGCGTGCGCACGGTCGTGGAGGTACCCTGCTTGTAGTTCCTGATTCTGAAAACTGGCGTCGGTCAATTGACAATCCTGTCCCGTATACGGGTGGCGCCAGCTTTCTGGAAAGCGATTACGATGTCACCTTAAAGCCGACTCTGCTTGCTCCTATCACAGACTTTTTCTCGGCTCTGATCAAGAAAAAGGAAAACAGTCAGCTGGAAAAAATCTCACGGATGAAAACACAGATTGACCAGCAATGCAGGCATATTGCCAGATTGACCGCCGTTGACGGAGCCCTGGCAATGACATTTGATCGCTTTGTCTTCTGTTTCGGCGCAAAAATAGTTACCGCGGCCGGCCAGGAGATCCCCTCAAGCATGCGCGGACTGAAGCCTGTAGAAGGAGGCAACGGTTCAATGATCAGTCTCACCGATATCGGAGGCACCCGACATCAGTCTGCCGCTATTTTTGCTCAGGCGCAGCCGGGATCAGTTGCAATTGTTGTCTCTCAGGATGGAGATATAACCTTCTTCACCACAGACTCCGAAACAGGTGAATTGATTGCGGTGCAACAAGCCGAGCTGGCAGTACTGCATGAAGGTCTCGGTGCAGCTTTCTGGAGTTTTTCCCGGGTTGCTGAAATGGAACTGTTGTAGGCTGAAAAAACCGGCAATCAGCTCTCATCAACCATATACTGAGACAGCTTTCTATAAAGTGTTTTTCGGCTAATACCAAGTGTCTCCGCGGTCTTCTGCCGGTTACCGCCATAAAACTCCAGCATTTTTATAATATGTTGGCGCTCAACGGATTCAAGCGTCAACGGTGACTGTTCCGATTCCGGAACATCCACAAGTTCTCTTGGCAGACAGCGCTCTGATATAAGGTTGTTCTCAGCCAAAATAATGGAACGCTCAAGCACATTGCGTAACTCCCGGACATTACCCGGCCAGTGATACCGCAGAATGCAGTCCATGGCGCTATCAACAATCTGAAACGGCTTCTGCTCCGGGCTGAGTGTAGTCAGGAAATAGTTGACCAACAGCGGCAAGTCTTCTTTACGCTGCCGCAGTGGCGGTATTTCTATAGCAAAGGCGTTAATGCGGTGAAAAAAAGCCTCGTTGAAACGCCCGTGTTCCACCTCCTCTGCCAGGATCCTGTTGGTGGCAAAGAGGAAGCGAACGTTCACTTTCCGTTCTTCCTTTTCCCCAATACGCCTGTACGTTTTTGATTCAAGAGCACGTAGTAGCGATGCCTGAACAGCTAACGGCAGTTCGCCGATCTCATCTAAAAAAAGTGTGGACTCATTGGCATAGGCAAGAAGCCCTTCACATGATTCCGTAGCACCGGTAAAAGCACCCTTGATATGCCCGAACAACTCGCTGCGGGCAAGTTCCTTCTGCAGGGAAGCACAGTTTTTGGCTATCATCGGATTACCTGCACAGGCAGAACGTTGATGAATAAGCCGGGCTACTACATCCTTGCCGACACCCGATTCGCCCGTGATCAAAACCGGAATACGTGCCGGAGCAACCTTGTCCACGAGAAACTGGATATCCTGCACTACTTTGGCATTGCCGATAAAGTTCACCGCCATTTTCGAACTGTCAGCGGTGTGACGCAACATGGCATTTTCGCGGGCAAGCAGCACCCGCTGATGGGCTTTTTCGACTATCAGTTCAAGCCGATCCAGATTGAATGGTTTACGGACGAAATCATAGGCCCCGAGCTTCATCGCTTCAACTGCACTATCAATATCACCGTGCCCAGTAATCATGATAACTTCACAATCAGGTACCGACTCACGAATTTTTATAAGTAGTTCCAAGTCATTCACGTCGGGCAGACGCAGATCGAGCATAACCACATCAAACCAGAAATCGCGCACCATCCGGATTCCTTCACGGCCACTCTCAGCCACATGAACCTTGCGCCTGCCATTGGTCAACTCATTCTGCAGCAACCTGCGAATGGGTTCCTCATCGTCTATCACCAGGATATTGTATCTATCTCTGTCCATTAATCATTCATCCCCGGCAACGTTACCCGAAAAGCAGAGCCCATGCCAAGGGCGCTATCGACATTGATTTCACCATCATGACGCCTGACTATCGCGTAACAGGTGGAAAGACCTATACCCACACCTTTTCCGACAGGCTTGGTGGTATAAAATGGTTCAAAGAGTTTATCCTGTTCCTCGAGCGGGATACCGCAGCCGGTATCTTCTATCACAAGTTCCACTCCTTTTTCCGGGGTGGGCTGCGTTGAAATCCTAATAGTGCCTCTCTTCCCGATCGCGTCGTAGGCATTTGTCAGAAGATTTATAATAACCTGCTTCAGCTGAGACTCATCTCCGCGGATCAGAGGCATCGTATCTGATAGCTCCGTCTGGATTGTAATACGTGGTTCCTGCTTGAAATAATGTTTAAGAATAAACAGTGTATCACTGATGCAACCATTTATATCCACTGGACTAAGGCTTCTTGCCACTGGTCGGCTGAAAGTGAGAAGGGTCTGAACGATATCACGGCAGCGCAGGCATTCGTTGATAATTGTATCTGTATATTCCTTAAACTCTGCGCCCAGTTCACTGTCAACCTGACCTTCTATCTTTTTAATTCTACGCCGCAGCCCTTCGGCAAAACCGCTTATCGCTGCAAGCGGATTGTTTATCTCATGCGCTACACCTGCAGCAAGCGTACCTACCGTGGCCATCTTCTCCGCCTGATAGAACTGCGCCTGATATTCTTTTTCAAGAGTTACATCACGTTTAAAGACCAGCACCTGGCGTTCTGAAGCCACATCAGTCTTCAGCGGTGAAGCAATGATCTCATAATGTCGATACTTGCCATTCACCTTATAAATGCAGAGATCTTTAACAACTTCATCACGATCAAGAGCCATCAGTGCCGGACAGACCTCACACCGAGCATTACTGTTGCGCAACACCCTGTGACAATGCATGCCTACAGGATCCACCCCCGGATACCATTTATGAAAAACATGATTTACCCGCTGCACCAGCAGATCTTCGGAAAGAACGATCATCATGTCGGTTATTCCGTCAAGCAGGGCCTGATTTTCCTTCCGTTGTTCATCCAGCTGCAGGTTCGATTTCCGCAACTGCGCTACTTTCTGCTGCAATTCCTGATAAAAACCGAGTTTGCAATGTTCTATACCTATCAGATCTTCAAGGGTTGTAGAACCTGCCATTACCACACCTCCTCACAGATCCTGAGCAGTTGATCACTCGTCGCCGGTCTTGGGTTCGTGAGGTTACAGGCATCCTTAATCGCCATTTTGGCAATAGGCTCAAGAAATTTGTATCCGTCTTCACCAACCTCATCACGCAGTCGCACCGACACATTAAACAAAGAGAAAAATTCTACCAGTCTATCGATACCTTCCAGCGCCGTTCTTTCATCGGAACCCCGCTGGCCACCTAAAATAATCCTGCCGATATCCGCCATCTTGCCGACACAGCTCTTAAGATTGAAGCGCATCACCGAAGCGAGAAGAATAGGATGCACGACACCATGCGGCAGATCAAACTGGCCACCCAGCGAATGTGCCAACGCATGTTCAGCCCCAAGTCCTGCATTGCTGAAGGCGATAGATGCCGATACCGAAGCAATACTGAGTTGCTCAAGTGCATCCAGCGATCTGGTCTCCACCGCCGCTTTCAGATGGTGATGAATCAGTTCAATGGCTTTGAGAGAATGCATCTGGGTAAAGGGTGAAGCTATGACAGAAAGATACGCCTCAATCGCATGGGCAAGGGCATCGATAGCGCTCTGAATTATTAACGTTTCACTCTTGGTTCTGAGAATAAGCGGATCAACAATTGAGATGTTCGGCACCAGAGTTCGGGTGATAATCGACATTTTCACCGCCCGTTTCATGTCGGTAATGATGCAAAACTGCGATATATCTGACCCGCTCCCTGCCGTGGTTGTAATCAGCACCATGGGTGGTAATGGACGCTGTACCTTGTTGGCACCCTCATAGTCACGTATACGACCACCGTTATTGGCTAAGATAGCAATCCCTTTGGCTGTATCCATTGGGCTGCCGCCACCTATGGCAATAATCACATCGGCGCCGTTTTTCAGGTACAGCTCCGCACCCTGCTCTACCTGATAATCACGTGGATTAGAGGTTACTCCGGGATAATATACCCAATCTATCCCCTCTTTTTTCAACAGATGCATCAGCCGTTCAAGCCATCCCGCTTCTTCGATGCCTGCGTCACTTACCAGAAATACTTTCTTACCACCGAGCCTCAATGCACATTGCCCGGCATAATTGAGACTTCCTCTGCCGAATATTATCTCGGGAATTGCAAATTTAATGATATCCATCTGGTCCTCGTTCAACCTGTACAAAATAGTCCCGCACACACAGGGAAACTCTGTTTCAGAAGGGGCAGCGTGCATAGTCAGGCGCACTGTCTGTTTTGGCATACCACAGTTTTTCAACACCGGATTACCCTATCGCATTTCTACAGTTCAAACAATTCTTTTCATTAGATAATGGTACTCATCGACCAGTGACACAATTCAGCAGAACGGATCTACAGCCGTATTCTGCTGAAATTGTCCTTTACCCGGCACACGAATAGTGTGTATATACAACAACGTACTGAACCCACGTATAATCCTGTTTTATACCATGACCTATAAGGGGCCCGAGTGCAGACCATTGAATCGACCACACACACATTACAGCCTGACTCTGTTCTTCATATTTATTATCTGGAAGGTACAATCCCCAAAAATCACAGATTCAGTCACAGGGCCTTCGTCGGCAACTGGGAGGAGGAGGGCTTTTCATTTCTTTTTTTTCTACAGTCAGCTAAAGAAGAAGTCGGGAAGATCATTACCGGTTACCCGCACCTGCAACTGCTCGATGAATATGTCATGACCTATGAGGAATGGCAGGGGGGATATATAGGGCCGGAAATAATCGGCAGGTTTGTGCTGCAACCATCATGGGAAACAGCAGAACCGGAAGAGGGACTTATCGCCATATCCCTCAACTCTGGTGTTGTCTTCGGAAACGGCGCTCATCCGACTACTCGTGACTGCCTTGAAGCAATCGAAATTGCCTGCCACAGCAATTCCGTTGAAACCATGATTGATCTCGGCACCGGTACCGGCGTTCTTGCCCTGGCTGCAGCCAAGCTCGGCTGCCCAAGATGCCTCGCCGTAGATTTCAACCATCTTGCAGCGCAAACAGCCCAAGCCAATGTCCACCTGAACAATCTTCAGAATAACATCCTGGTTGTCAGTGGCAAAGCGGAAGAACTGCTGCATCAGCCATGTGATCTGCTGGTTGCCAATATTCATTATGCAGTGATGAAGGATCTTGTACGAAGTGATGGATTTTTAAAGCAGAAATGGTTTGTGCTTTCGGGGCTGTTAAACAGCGAAGCCGAAAAGATAAAAGAATACCTGGACACCCAGCCCGTACACATTCTCAAGCACTGGCATCAGAACGGAGTCTGGAGTACTTTCCTGGGTATCACTGAAAAAAATTGAGGGTTGATTTTACCAGATCTGTTCCACGGCCCGATGCAGATCATCATGAAATTCGTCTACGGTATCATACATAACCTCTGTACCGTAGGAGAAATGGAGTAAAATGTCGTTTAGAGCATCCGGGATATACGGATAAATTTTCTGCAGATTAAAAATCCTGTCCTGACCAATAAGGGCAAGATCGTTCTCATTCAGTCTGGCAAAAACCTTTTCACCGAATTCCGGATCTTTAAGAACAGCATTAGGTCGAAAAGCCTGTTTTCCTAAGAGAAACAGAAGCACATTGCCAAGTCCAAACAGATCCATGGCATAAGGACGTTCGGGCAGATAGAAATCATAATCGAAATCAATCCAGCAGAAATGCCCGTCCTCTCTGTCGACAAAGATATGATCGCGACGAATGTCACCATGCTTTAAGCCATGTGAATGCAGCATAGCAATAGCCCGAACCGCCACCAGGAAACGACGCAGCACATCCGGGAGACACTTCTCATAATATTCGAGATGATTCTCCCCCAGAGTGTATATAACTTTATCAAGTCGCTTACCATTTACTACCTCTAGTATACGCACCAGATTACCAACCTCATCCAGAGCCGCGTATCCCTGCATGAAAGATGCGTTCCCGCGAGCCAGTTCAATTACCTGCGCTTCCTTCTCCGGGCTCCGATAACACGTTACCTTCAAACCACCAAGCTTAATGGTATAGGTTTCATGGAAGACCAGTTTAACGATATTCCGTTCACCGGTTTCCAGATCATAGACTCTCGGCACCCATTGCTTGGGTTGCTCCTCGACCCCGAAGCGTCCTTCACGGGTATAACCGACCACCAGCAGATAACGCCCGTCAACATGTATGATATCGCCGTAATCGATATTCACGAAATCACTGGTATCTGCGCAGAGCTTCGGTTGACGCCGCATTGATCGTACAGCTACATGATTTTTAAGCTCTGGCAAAATGTGTTCAGGAAAAATAGACCAGTCCACCATGACATTACCCGACAATCCAGGATGTAAATCTTTTGCTGTGCCGGGCCAGAGCATTGGAAATTGAGCCGAACAGAAATTCCTCCGCTTTTGATACACCCCGCTTGCCCGTTACGACAGTACCGTAATCACCTTCGGCTTGAACCTCGAGTACGACCTGACTTATGGTTCTGCCTTCCGCCATGCTGATCCGACGGCTGAGACAATCTTCGGCAATACCGGCATTGGTCAGGATAGCTGCCGCATCAGTGAGCATTTTTTCGGCTCGTTCCTCCCGCATGATTTTATAGGTATCCAGACGCCCTCCCTGGCTATAATAGTCAGGAGGAGGTTCCGGGTAGACATTCAGGATGCAGATCTCGACATTCTCGATCAACGGGGCGATTTTGCTCACATACCTGACAGCACGCTCCGAAGTCTCGCTTCCATCGATCGCAAGCAGTATTTTCTGCCAATTTCTCATATTCGCCCTCTCACATCTCTCTTTACCTATCTGTAGCAGGAACAGGCTGCTTTTATCAGAACTGCTCCATACCAGGTCGCCACTTTTCCAGGAGTTTAACAAGTTCAACCATGGTTTGATGCGTTGGAACCGGCACCCCGCTTTCAGCTGCATAGCGGCAGATAGCTCCATTCTGGGCATCAATTTCTGTCAGCCTGTCGTTTAAAATGTCCTGCAGCATCGAAGAGAGATTGTTGGAACTCCGCTGACAGGCATCAAATAACAACTCATACAAATCCGAGTACACCAGGTCGATTCCCTGGGCATCGGCCACAGCCTTGCCTTCATCGAGCAAGCGCTTCATAAGGGTAATAGATTCCATTTTGCCGGTAAGACAGCCGTTCGGTACTTTCAGAATAGAAGATATCGGGTTGATTGCTGAAAATACGATAACCTTGCACCAGAGTCGCCCCAGAATCCTGTGTGCAACCTGCGTTACGATACCGCTGTTTTCAAACACATTTGCAATTTTCTGAACACGTTCGGTTATCTCGCCGTTCAGTTCCCCTATATAGGTTTTTCCTTCACGACCATGCCGTACCTTCGAATCGCCCAGGGCAGTGCCCGACATAAAGGTGAATCCGGCGATGATATTTTCCCGCGCCACAATCTTTTCCATCACGTCTATATTGCCAAGGCCGGTCTGGACACACAATAATGGGCAATCTTCATGAATGAGGTGCGCAACCGACTGGGTCGCCAGACGAGTAGAAAATGATTTGACCATCAGCAATACCAGATCGCACCCTGAAACAAGCTTTGCATCTGTGATCGCCGTCACCGGGACTGGAGTAAACATGTCCGGATCATCCATATCATTTACCACAACTCCGATACCATGGTCCTGCATTGCCCCCACCACATCATTATCTACATCCAGAAGAGTTACTTCATTCCTGCCTCTGGCCAGAAAAGAACCAAAAAGCCTGCCTATTGCCCCACCGCCGACAATAACAATTTTCATTTCTGTTCCTCATTGAGGTTAAACATGTCACGGCCTCACCATTTCGTATCCCAAAGACCACTGCAACTCAGATGTGCAATGTCTCTATATCTATTTTATAGGTTGATAACCATGAAATCAAATCTGCATAAACAAAACTGACTCCCATTTGTGTCAAAATCACTCGAAAACCTCGAATCGTTCATTGCTTATGAGGTACATCTCGATGTGTCCACTCTGCGTTCATTGCCCGACATTCACCAGGTTGCTTAAACGTTAAAGCTGAGACAGAGTGAACAGATGAGGGCTGCAGGTTAAAAGGAGAAATTGCACATAGCAATTTCGACAAATTTCATGTAGGCTTTATCAACATGAGAAGAAATCCCATTCTTATTGACAACTTAATTGATTCTGCATGCCTACAATATCAACTCGAAAAATGGTCATCCCGGCCCGGATGCGAACTATTCTGCGATCGCCGCTCATTGACATCGTACAGTTCCTGATCCTGGTCTGGGGTTTATTCTGGCTCGCTGCTATCAGTATAGAAAATATCGGCTATAACTGGCAGTGGTATCAGATCCCGAAACTTATTTACAACTGGGATGCCAATGGATTCTCTGCCGGCCCTTTGCTGCATGGCTTGTTGGTCACCCTGCAGATTTCCGTAATAAGTCTCGTATTCTCAATCATCATAGGTCTTGTAACAGCTATCTTCAGGTTGTCAGCTTCGCCCGTAGCCAGCACACTTGCGCGGGTCTACTTAGAAACAAGCAGAAACACCCCGCTCCTTATCCAGATTTTTTTCATATATTTTGTCCTTGGCCCGGTCCTTGGGCTGGAACGTCTGCCGGCAGCGGTTCTGGCACTCAGCCTATTTGAAGGTGCTTACGCTTCTGAAATATTCCGTTCAGGAATACTCGCAGTCCCAACAGGTCAATACGAAGCAGCCAGCAGTCTAGGTCATACAGTATTTCAAACCTATCGATATATCATTCTGCCGCAGGCTATCCGAACCATGCTGCCACCACTTACCAGTCAGACAATTTCTCTTATCAAAGACTCAGCTCTGGTCAGCACCATCGCCATATATGACCTCACAATGCAGGCTCAAGCCCTTATTGCCGAAACCTACCTGACCTTTGAAATATGGTTTACTGTTGCAGCTATGTACCTGGTTATCACCGTGATGCTTTCAGTTATTGTCAGTATCATGGAGCGCCGTATGAAACTGCCGTGATATTTTAACTTACCTGTAAATACTCAGTATCTACACAACCCACATCGGAGGAGTTTCCATGAAAAAGACAGGATTATCTGTACTGGCATTCGCTCTGGCCCTGCTGATATTCTCAAGCAGCAACAGTTTTGCCGCAACCACTCAGCAGCAGCTTATCCAGGAAAGCACAATCGAGCAGGTCATGAAACGCGGGGTATTACGCGTAGGCATGGATATTTTCCAACCATGGGCCATGAAGGATAAAAACGGCCAGCTTATCGGTTTTGAAATTGATGTGGCAACCAGACTTGCTGAAGATATGGGCGTAAAAATTGAGTTTATTCCTACCGCCTGGTCCGGTATCATTCCGGCACTGCTCACCGGTAAATTCGATGTCATCATCGGCGGCATGGGCATTACCCCGAAGCGCGCCCTTAAGGTGAATTTTTCTCAGCCCTACGATTACTCAGGGATGGGGATTGTAGCCAATAAAGAGCGTGCGGCAGGCTTTAATTCGCTTGAAAGCTTTAATAAGGAAGATGTACAGATTGCAGTTAAGCTCGGTACCACCGCTGCCGCTGCTGCCAAGAAATATCTACCGAATGCACAGTTACGTATGTTCGACAATGAGACTCAGGCCTATCAGGAACTGCGTAACGGCAAGGTGCATGCAGTGGTAGGTTCTGCTCCACGCCCTGCTTATGAAGCGGTAGATTATGCAGACAGCCTTTTTATGCCTATCGAGGAAACCTTTACCAAAGAACCCATCGGCTTTGCCATGCGTAAGGGTGATCCTGATACCCTTGCCTTTTTCAATAGCTGGATCACCACGGTTCAGCTTGAAGGCTGGTTGCAGGAACGTCATAGCTACTGGTTTGGAACGAAGGAATGGCTGAGCAAAGTTGAATAACCCACACTCAGCGTAAACTACCTGGGTTTTACGATCTGACGGGCATGGAGATGAACCAGTTTCCTGCCCGTCTCCCATGTATCACCGGCTTTCCGATGAAATCACAACATTCACAAACCAGCAGACAGGCAGCATTTTACCATGCAACACAGTAATAAACGGCTCTCCATTCTTGACTGGATCGCAATATCGACTGTCATCGGCCTGGTCGGCTTCATTGGCTATCGCTTGTTCTTCTCACTCAATTACAAGTGGAACTGGGGAATCATCCCCACATATATGTTTCGTATTGATCAGGAAACAGGCCACTGGACTGCCAACGTTCTGCTTGAGGGTTTTATTACAACCATAAAATTGAGCATCTGGGGCATGGTCATTGCGACCACCATGGGTGTTGCCATGGGATTAATGCGGGTTGCCAAGCGTCTTGTATTTCGACTTATTGGTCTCAGTTATGTGGAACTGATTAGAAACACGCCGCCGCTGGTACTGGTGTTTATTTTTTATTATTTTGTCAGTGACCAGCTTTTACCACACTTCGGCATTGAAGAATTCTATCGCAATGCCAATCCTGCCTTGCAGCAGAAATTGGCTATTTTTTCCACAACACCCCAGCTCATCACGCCGTTTCTCTCAGGTGTTCTCACCATTGGTTTGTTCCAGGGAGCGTACATAACAGAAATTGTGCGGGCTGGTATCCAGTCAATTGACATTGGTCAGTGGGAGGCATCCAGTGCCCAGGGCTTGAGCAAATTTCAGCAGATGCGCCATGTTATACTGCCGCAGGCTACCCGTATAATGCTGCCGCCACTGGCAAATGAATTTATTAACACCATTAAATACTCTTCAATTGTTTCCATTATCTCTATTCAGGAACTGACCTTTCAAGGTATGCAGGTCATGGCTTCAACCCAGGCAACCATCGAAATATGGCTGACTATCACTGCCATGTACTTGCTTGTCTGCCTCAGCCTGTCACTCGTGGTAAGCAAACTTGAAAGCCGCCTCAGTGCCACGACACAATAGTATTACTCTACTCGCCTTAAATACCTTTTCTCTTAACGTATAGTGATTATAATTGGCCAAAGTGGTCGATGTAATTATTGTTTTGCGCAGTCCATAACGTAATACAGGTATCTCAACAGTTGTTGCCTTTCACCTTCAGGGACACATCATGTCACCCGGCTCATCCCCTTTTGCCATACGCAATATTCAGCTCTTTATAGCCTTTCGGATTCTTTTTAACGCCAGATTTTATTATCCTGTATTCACTATCCTCTTTCTTGATTACGGACTTACTATTGAACAGTTTGCCTTATTAAACACGGTCTGGGCTATAACCATTGTCTTTGCTGAAGTTCCATCAGGAGCGCTGGCGGATATTATCGGTCGCAGGCAACTTATTGTCGCGACTTCCCTCTTGATGGTGCTGGAGATGGGAGTGATCGCCTTCGTACCAATAGCCAATATAACTCTGGTCTTCTGGGCTTTTCTGATTAACAGAGTCCTGAGCGGGCTTGCCGAAGCCATGGCCAGTGGTGCCGATGAAGCGATTGCCTACGACTCATTGGCCGAACAGGGGCTTGAAACACACTGGCCAAAAGTTCTGAGCCTGCAAATGCGGCTGAAATCTATTGCCGGTATTATAACTGCCAGTACAGGAGCACTCATCTACGACCCTGAGATCATTAACCGCATCCTCCACTGGTGCAATATGGCGACTGAAGTATCTCAGCAACAGTCCATGCGCTACCCCATATACCTTACGTTGGTACTCGCTCTTTTCTCCACCTTTACCTCACTGCTTTTCACTGAGACAGGAGACCCGCAGGAGCATGCTGACAACAACAAAGGCTGGTACCGTAATATTATTGCTGCCCTCCAGATGACCATGAAAGCAGGGAGTTGGATCCTGCAGACACCTTTTGCTCTGGCCATTATTATCTGCGGCATGTTCTATGACCACATTCTACGCATGCTGATAACCATGACCAGTCAGTACTTTCGGCTTATCCATCTCCCTGAAGCAAGCTTCGGTCTTATCAGCGCGGCCCTCTCCCTTCTGGGACTGCTGGTACCAAAACTCTGTGAGAGTATGGTTGAAAAAAACACTCCCCGGAAGAATATGTTCATTCTCTTTGGTATAACTGTCGGAGGATTGTTTCTGCTGGCAGGATTCTATCCTTATATAGGTCTGCTGCCTGTCGGCTGTGTTTATGTAGCCATCATGATGGTCAGTTTCTTCACCAGCCACTATCTTAACCGTATCACCAGTTCCAAACAGCGAGCCACGGTCTTAAGTTTTAAAGGTATGGCCTTTAATCTCGGGTACGGGCTGATAGGTGTGTTTTTCGCTATTCTTATGCATCAGATGCGATCACGTTCCGCTTCTCTGCACCCTGAATGGACCGCAGATCTTATTGAGCAGAACAGTTTTATCAGTTCAGTGGGCTGGTTTCCATGGTACACAATGCTGCTCTTCTGCCTTATCCTGTTTTACTTTCAGCGCAGACTTTCCACAATGACCGCCCATAAAATAAAGGGCTGACAACTTCGGACGAAACAGGTTGGGAACTGGTTGATACCTATGCTATATTGGAAATCTGCTTACAATACATTGTCGTGGGTGTGTGTCCTTGCAGACCGGACTCACGATTACTGAAGTATTAAAAAGGGGAATTGCCACCATGCTGAAACGGTTTTCCATCTCACTGGAAGAGAACCTGCTTGAAATCTTTGACAAACATATCAAAGCGCACAGTTACAATAACAGGTCTGAAGCTATCAGAGATCTGATCCGCAAAGCCTTTGTCAGGACGGAATGGGAGGCAGATAAACAGGTCATGGGAGTTATCAGCCTGGTCTATGACCATCACCAGCACAAACTTCAGGAAAAAGTAACCGAAGTACAGCACGGTTATCATCATCACATTGTCTCTACTACCCATGTTCATATGGACCACCATAACTGTCTGGAGGTCATCATTGTTCGCGGGAAAGCCAAAGAGGTCAAAGATCTGGCAGACCGACTGATCGCCCTGCGCGGTGTGCGTGACGGCAACCTCGCCATGAGCAGCACAGGTAAGGCGCTCCATTGAATCAGCCATAACGTTCACCTGCCCGCAGCTGTTATAATGTTGACCTTTGGTCCAGTTCGACAGATACTGCCAGTATGGTCCAGGTTATTATGCCACCTATGCTTTTGAGCTGAAACAGTGCTTTATGAGGTCATTTGTGTCGTCAGAAGAAAAAGACATCTCCGCCTTAAAAAAGGAAATTAGCGGTTTACGGGAAACCCTGAAGCAGGTTGGATACCAGAATCAGATGATGCTGAGCTGGGTTAATGGGGCGGTAATCACCGTTGATAGAGACGGACGGGTAAATCACGCCAATGAGGCTGCACTACAGGCACTTGGCTGGTCTCTCGAAGACTTTATCGGCCTGCACATGCATGAGACCATGCACCACAGCCAGGATGATGGCAGCGAATATCCATGGGAGTTCTGCCCCGTTTTTGCTGCAATCGAAGATGGATCATCCCACCATGTAGATGGTGATATATTCTGGCACCGCAATGGTGCCAGTTTTTCAGCTGATTATATTGTCTGCCCCACCCGTGATGATCAAAATGAAATTACCGGAGCCGTTTTAACGTTTCGAAACCTTACCGAACAGAAGATCCAGGAAGCAAAACGCATTCATTCAATGAAACTTGAATCGATAGGTGAATTGTCGGCAGGTATCGCCCACGAAATAAACACTCCTATCCAGTTTATTGGCAACAATATCTCTTTTTTACAAGACAGCTTTGCCGACATGCTTCAACTTCTTGAATCATACGCCGAGCTGCGGGAAGCAGTGGCCGGCACGGAGAAGTATGGTGAGCTCATCAGCAAGATTGACCAGGCCGCGAAAAATGCTGACATGGAATATCTGCTGGAAGAAGGTCCCAAGGCCTTTGAACAAACCCAACATGGTGTCGACAGAGTCACAAAACTTGTACTCGGTCTCAAAGGATTTGCCCGCTCAGGTGAGGGCGACAAAAAAGGACCGGCTGATATAAATGAAATAGTTCGCAACACCCTTAATGTCTGCCAGAATGCTTACAAATATGTCGCTGAGTTGAAGCTTGATCTGGCAGACCTGCCCTCAATTCCAGTTTTTGCAGGTGATATCGGTCAGGTTCTGGTGAACCTTGTCGTGAATGCAGCGCATGCGATCGAGGAGAAACGTGAATCCAGTGACCCGTTAGGCACAATTCATATCAGCAGTCGAAAAGATGCTAAAGGTATTTATATCTCCGTGTCTGACACGGGGGGAGGTATCCCCGAGGGATTAAAAGAACGAATATTCGATCCCTTTTTCACAACAAAGGAGGTAGGTCGTGGTTCGGGTCAGGGGTTGGCTATCTCCCGGACGATAATCCACGATCGCCATAACGGTGAACTCAGTTTTGAATCTACTGTCGGCAAAGGAACTACCTTCACTATCTACCTGCCCTATAGTTAACGTTCCGCTTAGCGACAACATTGTGGCCGTCATGCCCCCGCGATAGTGCAAGATATGTTTTCAGGACAATTTCTGAGCAATGTAACTTCCCGGTGTCAGGCCATAGCGCTTACTGAAAACCCGGTTCAGATGGCTCTGATCGGAGAAACCGGATAGAAGAGCTGCATCAGCGATAGTATAGCCTTTATCCATATACTGTCGAGCCTGTTCAAGACGCAACTGCACCAGATAGGCATGGGGAGACATTCCCATCCCGGTTTTAAATATCCGGATTATGTGAAAAGAAGTACACCGGGCAATCTGCGCGAGTTCATTCAGGGATATCTTTTCACCGAGATGAGCCCGCATATAGTCGATTATTTGCGGAAGGCGATAGTCCGTACAGCTACGTATATTAGCTTCCTGTTTCCATCTGGGCAAGCTCTCCCGCAAATGAGAAAAAAGTAGCAAAACAAGGTGTTCCAGTACTATTTGCTCCTCTCCGGTGATAATTGCTTCATGGAGTAACACCGCCTGTTTCCACTGACGAATATTCTGAAAACGAGCTGTAGGAAGACAAATTTTTCCTGTTGCACTACCTGTCTCCATTTTTTCCACATAAAGGAAAAATTCACGATCCAGGTAGAGACTTCGTAGATGTCTGCCACCCTTTTCACAGGGGCGATTAGAGTGAACAATGCCGGGCTCAATCACACTTATACTGCCAGGCTGCAGCATCTCGGTACTTCCTTTCAGAGTAAAATACTCTCCACCCTCTGAATTAAGCCATAGCACATGTCCGTTATGAATGTGACTGCCGAAAGAGAAATGGCTCGAACATGAAAGCGCCTCAATACCGGGCAACACTGAAGATGCATACAGAACATTGTTCTTCATTTGATCCACAACTATCTATACTGCTTACAAATAATGGTCACTCTTTTGATTTCCTCTGCTCGATTCTATACAATTAGGCGCAAGGTGTAAATGCCCGGAACCTTATCTCGGACATTCTGCCGGGAGTAACAGTTCGCATTTACAACGACCATTTATGGTGAAAGAATACTAGAATATGGTAAGACCGTATAGTCAGTTCTCTATATAGCCTATGTATGCATTTACCCACGTATATTCCTGAAATAACCTCTCCTAATTCTTCTAGAATCACACAGAAAATGCTCACAAAATTCCAGAAAACATTCGCAAAGACCTATACAGAGCTGCCACAGGAAGATAAGAATGTTTTGAAATGCCTGTCAATTATTTATGAGTCTATTTCGAGAACAAATCTGATCTCCTGTCTCAATCAGGCAGGTTTCAGAAATGGTATTGGCAGCAAATATGGCGTGAAAGATATCAGCAACTCTATCAAGAATCTTGAAGATTTGCGTCTGGTCTACTCCACACCTCAAGGACTCAGATGTTTCCCCGAGATCGTTGAACTGACCAGTCGTCAGGCTGTAGTCGACGGGAGTTTTAACAAACTTGCTCAGGCAGTCCGAAAAATCATTCCCGTCGAAGCACTTTGGGGAGATGCTATCTGGTACAGAACATATGAAAGAGGCATACGGGAAATCAGAATCGCTTTGTACATTGGCCGGAAAGAAGCAGAACTCATTCGAATTTTCATGGCAGTAAAGGAACAATTTCCTGAAAAATGCATCTCCGCCAATCCGATCGAGATGATACTTTTCAATCCATTTGACAAAGAGATCCTGCTTCAACTTACACCCTATATAATTGAAACATTTATTTTACCGTACATCGAAAATGCCTGCCTGCAACTGACCCCCCTTGAAGAATATATCGATTTTATCAACGATTATTGGGCAGCACAGAGCACCCATGACAATACGTATCTCTTCATTCCAGCATTTTACGCCATAAGCAGCAGCAAGACAGAATTCATCGCAGATCAAATGGAGCTCTGGAAATCTTCCGAAATGCTGAGCTATCGAGGCTGGTACAGCTTTTTACAGGGAAACACGGAAGAGGCCCTGCACTGGTACAGGCTGGGATTGGAACTTCGTAAAGAAGAATCAGGCAAACGAAAACCCTCCTATAATAATTTTGCCGGCATCTTTTATGCCGTCGCCCTGCTGCAATCCGGTAACAATGACAACTTCCAGGAAGCTCTTACCTATCTGCGCCTGGTCAAGAAGCATAAAAACTATCTGGGTTATTCAATCTGTCAGGATATGGAACAGACTCTTCTCCTAGCCCTTGGTCAGCGCAACAAAGCAGGGCGAATTGAGCATTCCCTTGAGACCGGAACATACTTTGATTTCCCTTCAGTACTCATAGCATTTCTTACCCAAAGCTGGCAGGGGAATACAATTGATGACAAGAGATTGCAGTCACTTGAAACGCTTCAACAGCAGGCAGAAAACAACGGCTATTACTGGTTCGCCAAAGAAGCCACCGCCATATTGATAGCCAACAATGTAGATACTGAAAGAAACCGACAACGCTACAACACACTTGTAAAAGAGTGTCCTCTACCTGACCTCTGCAAAATAATACGTCCGCGCGAAAACTGGGAGCACGTACTTGATGCACTCACCAATCTTAACGACGATGGCGATAGAGTTGCAGCAACTGTTGATGAACGCCTGATCTGGCTGATTGCCTTTGATCAAAATGTCAATGAATGCGATGTTGTCCCCCGCTTGCAAAAGCTTGGCAAGAACGGCAGCTGGACCAAAGGACGTGCAGTTGCTCTCTCCACCCTCTGCACCAGCATCAACACTCTCGCCTACCTGAGCAGCCAGGACAAAAACGTTGTCGGGGCAATTCAAAAATCAAATTCCTCCTCCTGGGGCTATTACGGCAGTTCACCAACATATGCTTTTCAGATGAGTCAGGCCCTGCCCGCTCTTGTTGGTCACCCGCTGCTCTTCTGGCAGGATAACCCGACAGTACAGGTTGAACTAGTCAAAGGGACACCTGAATTTCATGTCGTTAAGGAAGAGACCTGTTATACAATATCACTTTCACCGTTTATTGATGAAGGGGAAGCTTTCGGTATTGTCAGGGAAAGCCCGACTCGCTTGAGATACATTCCACTTACTCAGGATTACACCAGGATATGTAATATTATCGGCACCTCAGTAAAGGTTCCTTTAGAAGCTAAAGACAAAATAGTCGAAGCATTGTCGAAGGTCGCCAGAATACTTACCATCCAATCGGATATAGGCGGCGCATCCGTTAATGCCAAAACCGTTACGGCTGATCCCCGCCCCTACGTACACCTGCTGCCATATTCTACAGGTTTGCAACTGGATGTGCTGTGTCGACCACTCTCGCCCGGTGGCACGTATTATCAGCCAGGTAGCGGTGGACGGAATGTACTGGCGGAAATTGATGGCCAACAACTGCAGGCAAGGCGTGATCTACAGCTGGAGCGAACCAATGCTGAAATCATTTACCAAAACTGTCCCTCTCTCTTAGGTTTTGAAAGTAGTGACAACGAATGGCGTACAGATGACCCTGAAAGATGCCTTGAACTCCTTTGCGAGTTGCGGGAACTTGGCGAAAAAATCGTAGTTGAATGGCCGAAAGGTGAGAGTCTGAAGGTTACACCAACCGTTTCATTTGCCAATTTCTCAATGAATATACGCAGGAATAATGACTGGTTCGGGGCAACCGGAACATTGAAAGTCGATGAAGAACTTTCAATCGATATGAAAAAACTCCTCGCGATGTGTACAGACTCTACCAGCAGATTTGTTCAGCTCGATGATGGCAGTTTTTTAGCCTTGAGTAAAGCATTCAGAAAACGCATAGAAGAAGTAAAGTCATTCTCGGAAAACCACGGTAACGGTATACGTTTCAACCCACTCGCAGGTCTTGCACTCGAGGATTTTACTGAAGAAATAGGCCACTGCGAAACGGATGATCACTGGACTGAAAACATCAACAGATTCCAGACTATCAGCAAGCCGGTATTGCCTTCAACTCTCCAGGCATCATTGCGTGATTATCAGCTTGAAGGTTTCAAATGGCTTGGATGCCTCTCAGGACTGCAGGTAGGAGCCTGTCTTGCTGATGACATGGGCCTTGGCAAGACAGTACAAACCCTTGCAGCTATTCTTCTGCGCGCCCCGCAAGGACCGACTCTGGTCGTGGCTCCGACATCTGTGATGATGAACTGGCAAGATGAAGCAACCCGCTTCGCCCCAACGTTAAATGTACACATTTTCGGCAACGGAAACAGACAGGATCTTCTCGATAACCTGACTGATTTTGATCTTGTGATCTGCAGTTACGGCATGCTGCAAAGTGAGGCGGAAATACTCAGTCAGGTTCGCTGGCAGACAGTTGTTCTTGATGAAGCGCAAGCGATCAAAAACATGCAGACCCAGCGTTCAAAAGCCGCCATGCAACTGCAGGCTGCCTTTAAAATTATCACCACCGGTACTCCCATTGAAAACCATCTGGGTGAACTGTGGAATCTCTTTCGGTTTATTAACCCTGGACTTCTGGGCTCATATGAAAGCTTTAAACGCAAATTTGCCACACGCATAGAAAAACATCAGGATAAAACAGCCTCGGCAAATCTTAAAAAGCTCATTCAGCCCTTCATCCTGCGTCGACTCAAACACGCCGTGTTGCAGGAACTTCCCTCTCGCACAGAAGTGACAATGCAGGTCGAAATGAGTGCAGAAGAGGCCGCAATGTACGAAATCCAGCGACAGCAGGCTCTGGAATCACTGGCAGCACAATCGGGTGACAACGGCCAACAACATCTTCAGGTTCTTGCTGAAATAACGAAACTCCGCCGTTTTTGCTGCAATCCTGAGCTGGTACTTCCCGAAAGCGGTATTGCCAGTTCCAAACTTAAGGTATTTATCACGATTGTTGAGGAGTTGCTGGAAAACAAACATAAAGCTCTGGTATTCAGCCAATTCGTCGGACACCTGGCTCTCATACGGAATACGTTGGACACATTAGGCATTTCGTATCAGTATCTTGATGGCTCAACGTCAGTAAAACAGCGGATGGAAAGGGTTAAAGCCTTTCAGGCTGGTCAGGGGGATCTCTTTTTGATAAGTCTGAAAGCTGGCGGCGCTGGACTCAATCTCACCGCAGCTGATTATGTGATCCATATGGACCCATGGTGGAATCCTGCAGTAGAAGATCAGGCTTCCGACCGGGCACACCGCATCGGCCAGCGACGCCCGGTCACAATCTATCGACTTGTAGTGAAAGATTCAATTGAAGAGAAAATTGTAGCCCTGCACAAAGAGAAACGTGATCTCGCCGACAACCTGCTCTCCGGCAGTGATATGAGCGGAAGAATCTCAACAGCCGAACTCCTGCACTTACTCAAAAATGAGTAGGAATCGTTCATGATCTCGACACAGAATCAGGAGTACCTCACAGTTTAAAGAGACTCCTCATGCATTGCTGACCAGAGCCCCAGAAAAAAATTCCGGGCATTGGCACCAAGAGAACGAGAGCGATACCCACCCTCCTGCACCACTACAGTCGGCAATTGCAATGAACCTATCATCATCCCATTAGCTTTTAAATCTGCTGCCGATAAAGACCAGGTACCGGTCGGATCTTTACGGACCGTGTCAAGCCCCAGAGCCAGCACTAAAAATTTGGGATTAAATTTCTCAATCCGTTTCAAAGCTCTTTCCAGAACTTTCCTGTATCCCTCACCATCGAGCTCTTCCGGCATCGGATAGTTCCGGTTAAATCCCAGTCCCTTTTCCTCTCCTGTCTCTTCTGCAAAGCCGCTGAAGTATGGATAAGCAAAGCTCGGATGTCCATGAATCGAGACGGTCAAAACATCTTCCCGCTGGTAAAAAATATCCTGAGTGCCGTTACCATGATGATAATCAACATCCAGAACCGCAACCTTTCCATGCGCACTCAGGAAATGAGCGGCAACAGCGCTTGAATTGAAATAACAGAACCCACCGAATACTTTTCTCTCTGCATGATGTCCGGGGGGCCTCACCAGAGCATAACTGATGCGGTATCCCTCCATTATTTTACTGGCTGCGGTCAGGGCGCAGTCAACCGCCCCTTTAGCCGCGGTGTAAGCATTGTGATTTAAGGGAGTGAAGGTATCAATACAGTAATATCCGGCGCGTACGGGCATTTCCTTCGGAGGTCTTGCAGAGTTCCGGATCGGAAAGACATACGGATAGATCGACTTACCAGGTTCAAGCGTCTGGCACATACGTTTCAGGTACTCGACAAAGTCTGATTTATGCACTGCCTTTATGTGCTTTTCAGGAAAATGGTGCGCCCCGATTGAGTCAAAAAGACCTGTCGGCATTATACCCTTCATGATCGAAGAAATCCGTACCGGCGCCTCAACATAGCCACGTTCACGGATGTGATGGATATCATGGCTTTCATTCACTATCAGGGCTATACGTTTATCAATGGAAAGCGCTGACGGTATTTCGATATCTTTCACAGCCTTAACATAACGAAGAGGTCGTAATTGAACAGGATCATCTGTAAAGGACTCGATTACCTTTCTGTTGTATTCCTCTGAACAGAGTTTCCCGTATTTTCGGGTAAGTATGGCATGTACCACTTGTTTAGCGAGATCACAACCCAGTGCGTCTGTAACTCCCAGGCCGTCAAAAACAAGATACGGTGGGCAATCGCCCCCTTCCTTCAACGGGGTTTCATACGCTGTATTTATTATTGGATGAGCTCCAAAACGCTCATAAAACCGAAGTCTGGCCTTATTCTGTTTGAGTACAGCCTTGTCCTTGCACAGGTCCGGATCATCAGGAAGACACTCAAGAAAAATGCCGATTGTCTGCAGCCGTCGTGCCTCCTCTCGAACACGTGCGTACAGAGCACCACCAATACCGCCGGAAGTAATAACATCTACCGAAATAAAATCGAGATAACAAAAATGCAAATCGGGCGCGTGATTCAATATGGCAAAGCCCTTCACCCGGCCTCTACTGTCGTCAGCAACAAAGAGAATTGTTCTCAACCGATATTTAAAGGGATCTTCAAGTTTTCGAACCAGAGTGGATGGCGATTTTTCCGGCAGATCAGAAAACTGCTGTCGTAATATGCGCAGGACCTGATGAATCGCATCCCTGTCAATTTCAAGAGCGTTGTCGTAAACGCGGCGTATTCTGAACATATCAGTATATTTTGCGGTAGATGAGTCTGTCATCTCCGTCCCTGTAAAAGTCCTGCATCTGGCTCACCAGTTCATACGCATTCTTCTCATAGAACTTTCGTGCAGGCAGATACCCTTCTGTTGTTGATGTCTCAATGTAGATATGCCCGGAACCTGCCTGCTTCAGCTGATTTTCCATTGCCTGAAGTAGAAGAGTGCCTGCACCATGACGGCCACTATCTGGATCGACAGCAATCCAGTACATATCATAACGGTTCACGGTCATAGGAATTGGCCCGAAACTAACGAAACCGAGTATCTGGCTCTTTTCATCGACAGCAGCAAGAGTCTGGTAATCTTCCAGCGGATTATACGTTTCATCGATAACTTCAATGGCAACATCAACCTCACATGCCAGAAAATTCCGCTGTTTTCGTACAACCTGTACAAGCTGCTCCCGATCTTCAGGGATAATTGGGCGCACTACTATATTCATACCGATCTGGAGCTCACGAATGTTAATAATTTATCAACCATAGCTGTATAATCAAGCCCTGCCTGTTGTGCCGCTGCCGGGAAGCCAGCATCAGGACTGAGGCAAGGGTTGGCGTTGATTTCGAGTACATAGATCTTTCCGTTTCCATCTAAACGCAGATCCACACGACCATAATCACGCAAACCGAATAGAGTATAGCACAATGACGCAACAGCAGACATATTTCGGTATACATCATCAGGTAGCCTTGGAAATACTCTCCTACTCTCCCTGTACTCAACGGATTCAGGCTCCCATTTTGCCCGATACCCTACTATTTTATAAAGGGAATCAGGAAAGCCTGTGAAATCAATTTCAGCGACAGGAAACACCTCGGGCTGGCTGGAACCAATCAGGGATATATTAAACTCCCTGCCATCAATATATTCTTCAACAATAATCGGCCCATACATACGAAAAAAATCTTTGCAGGCGCCAAACAAAAGACCGGAATCCGATATCACCGAATCCTGGTCTATACCTATGCTTGCATCCTGAAACTGTGGTTTTAAAATCACAGGAAACTGCATATGGCTGAAGTCAATCGATTCCTGTCCCGAAAAAAGCAGGGAAGCAGGAGTATTCAATCCGGCAGCCTTTAATATCATCTTGAACGAATGCTTATCTGTCGTCGCCATCAAAGCCGCAGAAGAGGAACCGGTAAAAGGAATGCTCATCAACTCCAGAACCGCTGCCGGATGAGCGACAAATTGTGGATTGTCATCCACTGATTCACAAAGGTTGAAAGCCAGTGTAATTCCAGCCTCTTCTGTCTCACGGACAAAACGACCCAGGTCCCGGGTAAATGCAATTCGGCAAGAACGATAACCACGCTCAGTCAAAGCTGCTTCAATCGCCTCTATCTGGTCCATAACATCTACAGAAGATTCCCAGTTTGGCAGTCCCTCAGCTATAGGCTCATTATGAATGAGTCCTATGACAGTATCCGCTCCCATCATAAACCTAACCGTTTCCTTGCAGCCCCGATAATCAGACTAATCAGCTCCTGATAGTTCATATCGTATTTCGTAGCAATAATGCACAGATCGGAAGTAACCGGATGCAACCCGGCAAGCGAATTGATTTCAATGAAATTAGGCAGTCCTTCGGCATCAGAACGCAAATCGACACGACCGGCATCAGTACAGCCAAGGACCTTATAACAGGCGAGAGCAACCTCTACAGCTCTTCTGGCTTCAGCGTCATCGACCTTTCGATATTCCACCAGATCCTCAAAATGTTCCTTATTGTGATAGGAATAAACGTCCGGCTCAGAATTATCCAGTAGAATGACCTCCATAATACCGATAGCTCTGGCCTCAGAACCATTCCCCACAATACCGACAGTAAATTCCCGGCCTGGTAGAAATGTCTCCACCAGCACAGGTTGCCTGAAGGTTGCAAGTAGATCTCTGCAGGTCTTCTGCAACGTTTCGCGATCACTGATTTTAGATGCGGCAGAAACACCTTTGCCGGTTCCTTCGGCCACCGGTTTAGCAAAGAGCGGATATGGCAGGTCAACAGTTGCTATATCGCTTTCACCGGTAACTACGGCAAACCGCGGAGTAGGCAAGCCATTATCTCTTACCACATGTTTTGAAATGCCTTTGTGCAACGTGACAGCCTGCACCAGCGGTCCTGAAAAAACATACGGAATCTGATACGCATCCAGCAGCGCAGGTACCTGTGCCTCCCGGCCGAGGCCATACAATCCTTCTGCTATATTAAATACCAGGTCCCACCGCTCATGAGCCGATAATCGCTGAACCAGACTTGTAATATTGCCTATCCGCACCGGTTCATGACCAGCACCCCGGATGGCTTCTTCAATAGCGTCAATAGTACTGCTCTTATCAAATTCTGCGGTTTCTTCTGCACTCATACCTGCGGCCAGATAATCATCGCGCAGATCATATGTCATACCTACTCGCATAATGCATCCTCACACTTTGCCGGTACAGGACGCTCTGTCGCCATATCGGGATAACGGTACACATTGCCTTCGTAATTCCTAATCAACAGATCATCACCATCACGGCCAACCACTGTCTCAGGAATAAGCGGGATTTTCCCCCCGCCTCCAGGGGCATCAATGACGTAAGTTGGTACAGCATACCCAGTAGTATGACCACGCAAGCCCTGATACACTTCCAAGCCTTTTGAAACAGGAGTCCTGAAATGTGAAGAACCGAGAATAGGGTCACACTGGTACAG
>JBFHGS010000046.1:0-25597 GCA_041582995.1 Desulfopila sp.
GCGGCCGCAATCATCACCTGAATCATTCGTCTGGCGATATCTTCTGAGCTGAGATCCGGTTGTAACGGTGCTGTTTCAGCGGTAAAAACCTGATGCGCAGGAGGGGGCGCTGCAGCTGCCTGAGCCTGACCGGGCCGGGGTAGCATAGGAGGCGGTGCTGACTGTTGTCCTGGAGGAGGTGGTGGCGGTGTAGTCATGCCCTGTGCAGTATATGGCTGATTGCCGGACCCGGCCTCAGATTTATTGCGCAGGATTTCGTAAGCACCGATTCCAAGTCCAATGGCAGTCATGAGGCCTGTACCGGACTTGAGATTGCTTACAAGGGTACTGGTGTGTTTGTTCTTCTTTTTTCCTTTTTTGCCATGGCTGGAGCCCATGATTTCACTGACTACCTTGCCAAGCAGTTTCTCCGCATTAAACATATCCGTCCTATGTCTTTAGAGTTACGTAAACAAAGCATTGCCGAAAACTTCGTACCTTCTGATACTATACTGGCATTAAAGGAAAACTCAAAATGAAACAAGAGCTGACAACTGTCGAAAATAGAACTCACTCCGGCAGTAGACAGAGAGCGGTCAGTTTTTCAGCATCGGGCAACTATGTAATGTCGTATGAACGGCTTTGCCGAGACGTGCTACTGTATATGGTTTAAGAACATACTCTGAGATGCCGAGACGTCGAGCATCTTCTATGTGGTTTGCCTGGGAATATCCACTGGCAATAACGGCTTTTTGCTGCGGGTGTAACTGAAGAACCTGTCTGTATGTTTCAAGGCCGTCAATGCCGGGTGGCATGAGCATGTCAAGCAGCAGCAGATCGACCATATTATGACGCATATATTCTACAGCATCTTCGCCGCTGGTTAATGCTATAGCTGAATATTCGAAGCGATGAAGTATCTCAGTTGCGATCTGGCGCTGATCTTCTGAGTCATCAACCACAAGCACTGTCTGCCCGTTACCTGAAAACTGTTTTTCAGCCTGCTTACCGGGGGGAACGGTGGGAAGTGTTTGATGATTTGCCGGGAAGAATAATTGAAAGGTTGTGCCATGTCCTTCCTTGCTGGTTACGCTGATGTATCCATTATGATCTTCCATCGTGCCCCAGACAACAGCCATTCCAAGGCCGGTGCCACTGTTGCCCATGATTTTACTGGAGTAGAATGGCTCAAAGATTCTTGTAATATACTGTTCCGGGATACCTGTGCCGGTGTCGGTAATGCTCAGACAGATGTATGGCCCTTCATTCCATTTGGCGAAATCAACAGGTTTAGCATTAAAATAGAATTCCTCCAGACGTATTTCGATTGTCCCACGCTCCGGTATAGCTTCTGCACTGTTGGAAAGAAGGTTCATTAGCGTTTTGGACAGATGTACAGGCGAACCGGTAAGGAAATACGAATTCCCATCATCTGAAAAGATGATTTCTACACCCGGGTGATTTTTTATCATCTCATAATATTCCGGGCTTTCAAGGTGATCGCTAACAAGTTGCTTAAGGTCGACCTGCTCTGCGACCCGTACACCTCTGCGGGCGAGTGTGAGCAAATCCTGAACGATGGCTGCAGCCTTTCTGCCTGAGGCCTTTATTGTTTCTATGGGTTTTCGTAATTGAGAATTTTCAGGGAGGTCAAGCAACAGCAGGTCGGGGTAGCTGACAACACCGGACAGGATATTGTTGAGATCGTGGGCAACACCACCTGCAAGGGTGCCGATAGCCTCCATTTTCTGGGCATGTGCCAGCCGTGCCTGAACCTCTTGGCGTTCCTCGATCTCAGAGCGTAGCTGGCAGTTGGCTATCTTTAACTCCCGAGTTCTCGATTCCACCAGCTCCTCGAGATGATTCTGGTATTGAGCAATTTCCCCATCCCGTTTCTGGATCTGGTCGAGCATGGAATTGAAGCCATCAATCAATACACCTATTTCATCATTGTATTGTTTGGTAACCCGCATATTAAAATTCTGATCAATGGGAATCTGCTGCATTGCTGCGGCCAGAAGAGATACCGGGCCGACTATCGTTCGGTTGAGTCGTGCACAGATGACTGCCCCGAAACCAAAAAGCGTAAGGCCGAAAAGAATAATCAGCATAACAAAAAGTTGCAGTTGAGCGTTCAGGCTGACAAGATCGGTTCTGAGCGCTATGTAGCCTATGACTCTGTTATCAAGCCGGATGGGTTGAATCAATTCAAAGTAGCGTTTACTGAAATTTGGTTCGCTCAGGCTCACCTCGGGGTTGAGCTTCGGGGGCATCGCGGATGTAGGGTTGAATTGATAAAAGAGTTCATTAAAATATGAAGTGAATATAATTCCTTCAGCATCATAGATGCATGCAGTGATAAGTTCCTTTTCAGCTTTCAAAGCGGTCAGAATTTCATAAGCGGTTTCCGTATCCCTAAAGGTGAGGGCTGCTGTTGAATTAGCACCGATAATCTCTGCCATTACGATGGTATGCTTGACGAGTTTTGAACGATAGGTATAGTTTTTGTCTATAGTTATGACGATAGCCATGAGGCTGATAAGTAGTCCGGAAACAAAAATGACAATGGACGATAATTTATGTTTCAGCGGCCAGTCGTGATAACCGAAAAAGTTCTTTCGCATTACAGTCTCACTGCACAATTCGTGCGAGGTTAAGGAGTTTAGAACTCATTGACAGTCCGGATTCTCTAACGGCGTCGGGATTGACCTCAACTTGAACCTTCTGTCGCGTTTTGAGTAGGTTTACCATGCCACCCTGTTCAGTAAACCCAGAAGTATCGGCAACAAGGAGCACCGGATAACCACGGAATTGCTCGTGAATAACAGCCCAATCGTCTATTTTAGATGTGTGTATGAACAGCATATTGCAGTCCATGGGATTCAATTGACTCAGCTCGGAATAGCGCTGTAGCTTGATCGAACTTTTAACTTTGCGTTCACCTTCGACCACTTTATCTATGATTGGTCCAAACGGATCGGGACCGTAAATTCCTATGACGAAATTGTCGGGCCTGTGCTCTATTGTCGCAGGCCAGTGGACAAAATGTATCAGGTTAAGGAGAAATACAGCCTTAATGTCGTATTCCTGTACGTGTTGTGCAGAGACACCGCCAGGCAGGACATATATAAGGAGAAAAATGGTGATCAGAACGGTACGCAGCAGGTTCCAGAAAGCCTGTATGGAATATGTTCGGGCGGTAGCCATGTGCTTGCAGTATTTCGTCCGTTAGAAAGTAAAAGTGGCTTTAAGCCAATATTGCTGAGGTACTTCGGAAGCGACGATATTCTGGCGATCGAAAAATTCCTGATGACTTGAAGTGAAGAGATTTTCTGCCCCTGCGCTGAGCTTGAAACTATCTCTGGGGTGCCAGCTGACCTGCAGATCAACTCGAACGTAGGAGTCAATGGTGTCTTCGTTACCCTGCTTGATCGTATCGACATAGTATACTTCCGTCTCAACTGAAATGTTGTGCGACAGTTCAAGATAGGAGCGAATCTGGAACTGATTCTCAGGGGAGATGGTCTCCTCACTGACAGTGCTGGCTGTCAACGGATAGGTATTGGTCAGGTCCATATTCAGAAAGGTGTAGGCAGCAAATACTTTGAGGTTCCGGGTCGCCTGCCAGGTGGCCTGTAATTCATAACCGTAAGTGTTCCCTCCTGTACTGTTACCGAAAGAGATTATCCATGGGCGTGTGGGATCAGGATTTAATGAACGTATGTCTTCATAAACGTTATAATAGGTTGCAAGGTCCAGAGACAGTCTTTCATTTGGATGCAGGCGGTATCCCACTTCGTAGGCAATTAATTTTTCAGAATCGAAACGTTCATCGCCAAGCATCTGTGTCATTACCGGGAAACCGCCAGGCACGTCTACTGTACCGAGATTGGCGACAAGGTCATGGTCTGAGCGGGAAGGAGTACGGACTGCATGTGAGACAGCTGCCCAGATTATCTGTTTGTCGGTTGGTTTATAGCGCAATCGAATGCTTGGCTGGACTTCAAAATCTGAGTAATCGTTATGCTCGAATTTGGAGCCGAGCGTAACCCACACTTTATCTTTGATGATATTGATATCATCCTGGACAAAAGCGCTCCAGAGTTCATCGGCTCGGCTGCTGGGTGTAAATGAAATGGGGATCGTTCCCTCGATGTCATCTTCTGTGCAGCGATAGCCTGTCCCCCAGACTATATCGTGTGCCCCCGGGGGGTTCCAATGGTGTTTGAATTCAATGTCAATGGTATCCCGAATCTCTTCTGCAATCACGAAGTCGCGCTGGGTATGGTCATAGTATAACTGAATGTCAAGAGTGGACGTATTATGCAGTTGATGTTCCCAGTTGGCTAATACGTGTCCTCCACTTAAAAACTCTGTTCCCTCGATGAGCGAGAAACCAGTAATATCTCCTGTTGCCTCTGCTTCATTATCGTATATTTCTGCTTGCAGAGAGAGCGCGTCGTTATCTGTGTGGTTATGATCGACACGAAACCCTGTGCGCAAAGATTCCCAGCTATCATTGGCATCCTGGCCGTTTGTGTTGACAAAACTCTCCCGTTGAAAGCCTTTCGCAAAGATCCGGTAGGTTGAGTAGTCATCAATGCGGCCGCCGTAACGTGCTGAAGCCAGTGGCTGGTCATGGCTGCCGATTACCGTTGAAATCATGGCGCCCTGAGTTTGTTCACTGTGCTTGGTGATAATATTTATTACACCGTTTACCGCATTTGCTCCCCAGACAGTCGCTCCGGGACCACGAATAACTTCTATTCTGTCAATGTCCTCTATCAGTGTATCTTCACTGTTCCAGTTGACCCCTGAAAAGAGGGGAGTGTAAATGGAACGGCCATCAATTAAGACCAGGAGTTTATTGGCGAAGAATTCATTGAATCCTCTGGCACCAATGGCGTATCTTGAGCCGTCAATTTGTGCGACCTGCAGACCGGGAACAAGCCGGAGTGCTTCGGGAATGGAATGCACTCCCGACCGCTGAATATCCTGTTGAGTGATAACGGTTACAGCTGCCGCTGCTGAAAAGAGCTCTTCTGACTTCTTCGATACTGAGGTGATGCGGGTTTGCATCAGTTCTTCTATCGAAAGACTCTTGAGGTATATTAAGGGGTCACTGTCAGGGTCAGTAGAAGTGAGTTGACTGGCGCAGAGGTTTTGAGTCGGGAATAATGACAGGAGAAGCGAAAGAAGGGGCAGAAGCCGGGCAGCAGAGATAAAAACGGGATTCGTGGCCATTGTGGTCGCGTCCGGACTAAGGGTGAATGAGAAATACAACGTCTTATCGCCCGGAAAATCAAAACAGCTTATAGATGATGAGTTTTGAATGTATCTCTTGTGGGCTAATGGATAACTTAAATCATCGTGAATGTATCCGAAATTACATGCGTTTGGCCAGTAATAAAACACAGGAGCCAAAGAGACAATACCATGCCTTACAAGGGTTTGGGGTCGTGCGGGTGTGAATGATGGTGTAAAAACAACCCTTCCGGCAAGCCTGACAAGAAGGCGCCGGAAGTTGAAAAAACTAGATTTTGTAGTGGTTGCGAAGGGCTGAAAAGCGAAAGAGAAGAGCGCAACTTGCGGTGAAAAGAATAACCGTCGCAAGGATAAGTGCAAGTCGTCCCCATGGTAATTCCAGGTGCTGGCGCATCTGGACAAGCACGAAGAGAGTTCGGCTCCATTCTGCGGCACTGAGTATGAGTAGAGCCTGAATTATTCGCGCAGAAAAAGGTCGCCTGAAAAAGAGCAGGACGGGGGCTGACAGGAAAAGCACAGCTACAGCAAGTAGATCTGCTCGGTAAAAATGAGCGGCAACAAGCAGGAAGCTGAGAAAAACCGGGAGAAGTCGAAAGTATATCATATCAATGCGCCGTGTCGGGTTAAGGTGAGTTATTACGTTTGCAGATACGTGTAAAACAATACGAGTCTACAGCTTGTCACCTTCCGGAACATTGACTTGAGTCAAAAGATGTATTTCACCAACCCGCGCATGTTGGAGTCGAGCAAACTTCAAACGGGTTTATGAGCCAGGTGGGTTGGTGAAATACCGGGTGTTCTCTATTCTACATCCATTGGACCGGGGGCACACAGTGCTCCGGCATCGTTGGCGGTTGTGGCACAGTTACCGCAAATGAATTTAGGGTCTTTTGTGTATTTTTCAATCTCCACAGTTCTCCCTGCAAGTCGCAGTTCGCACATATGAGCTTTGTGATTCTCGGGGTTGGTACAGAGATTGTCAACCTTTGGCAGTCTGTCGCTCATTAGTTTCTCCTTGTATGTCGTTAAACAAGAGCGGATGGCTCTGTTTCAATGCCATCCGCTACGTGTATCGGGATTATTTTTTTTCCAGCGCCTCAGCCATAAGTTCAACGGTATGGGCACAGCGAATATTGGGGTTGGCCTTACCCATTGCGCCTTTCAGCATAATCATACAACCAGGGCAGTCCATTGCCACTGTTTTGGTGTTGGCACCTTTAATTGCCTCAACCTTGTCCTGAGTGATCTGCTTGGAGATCTGCGGGTGGCTGAGGAACGAGTACGTTCCACCGAAGCCGCAGCAACGGTCGCTGTTTTTCATCTCTGAGAGTTCAAAGCCAGAGGCGGCCAGAAGAGCCCGAGGCTCTTTATGGACATTGTTTCCGCGTTTAAGATGGCAGGAGTCATGATAGGTAACTGAACCCTGCGGGGAAATGTCACCGAGTTTTTTCGATGCTCCGAGGACATTTTCAAGAAATGCAGATGCATCCATGGTCTTGTCGCTTAAAGCAAGGGCTTTTGCAGACCATGTTGGATTGTCGGCCAGACGTTCGACAAAATCACGCTTGATCGCCATAGTGCAGGTCGGACAGATGCTGATGATGTAATCGACATTGGCTTCGGTGAAGGCTTCCACGTTCTGCTTGGCGAGATAGACGCCTGTCTCGGTATCGCCGGAGTAGAGTGCTGGGATACCGCAGCAGTTCTGTTTCTGCGGGAAAACGACATCGACATCAAGAGCGTTCAGCACCTTGATAAGGCTTGTACCTACCTCAGGGTAGACAAAGTCAGCACCACAGCCGACAAAGAAGCCGACTGTCAGTTTCGGGTCTGTCACTTTCTGTCTGATATGCGGGAAGGTGTCGCGGAACGAAGTCTCAGCCACAGAAGGCAGATCGCGCCACTCTGTAAAATCCCTGTCCATGAAATGCAGAGGCAGATGGCGGATAATACGCTTATCTTCTGTGGTACGGCTCTGATGGGTAACCGGACGCTGCAGTTTCGACGCGGCGCGGACCATGGAATGAAACAAGCCGCGGTTTTTCATTACTGCTTTGAAGGCGACGTTTTTGATGACGCCCATGCCGTATTCCTTGGTGACCTGGGTACGCAGATGAAGAATGATCTCTTCGAGGTCAATATTTGACGGACAGACAGCAACACAGGAACGGCAACCGATACAGGCACGGGTAATCTCTTTTGCCTTATCCAGTCCTTCATAAAAGGCAGTCAGAATAATACCGATTGCGGAGATATAGATAGAGCCGAATACATGACCGCCGACAGTCTGGTATACAGGACAGACGTTGGCACAGGCACCACATTGAATACAGCGCAGCGCGTCACGGCAGGTTTTGGATTCGTACAAAGCTTCACGTCCGCCGTCGATTAAGACTATGTGCTGCTCTTTTGGCTTGCCATCACTTGGCACGGTACCGCGAATCCAGGTGATGTACGAAGTGAGTAGCTGCCCGGTGGCATTACGCGGCAGCAGGCGGGTAACTTTGATCGCATCTTCGACGGTGCGAACCAGTTTGTGAATACCGGCGAAAACAACGTGAGTATCCGGAAGAGTTGCGCAAAGCCTGTCATTACCTTCATTGGTAACCAGAGCCACGCCGCCGGTACTGGCAACAAGGGCATTGGCGCCGGTGAGTCCGATACCTGCATCAAAATATTCCTGTCGGAGCCTGTCGCGTGCAACATCGACGAGGTTTTTGATTTCCGGTGTAAGTTTTCTACCGACTTCTTTGCCGAAGAGTTCCGCCACTTCTTCCTTGAACATATGAATGGCAGGCATAACCATATGACTTGGACGCTGACCGGCAAGCTGGACAATCCATTCACCAAGGTCAGTTTCAGAGGCACGTATGCCGGCGGCTTCCATGGCTTTGTTGAAATGTGCCTCTTCGGATACCATGGATTTAGATTTTGCGATCAGATTGGCACCTTTCTTTTTTGCCAGGTTGACCACGTAATCATTGGCTTCTTTTACGTCTTTTGCGACAAATACAATGGAACCGGCAGCTTCTGCATTTTTAATAAATTCAGCTAACAGTTCTTTGCGTCGTTTGCGGACGTCATCTTTAATTCCTGCAAGTTCCTGACGCATGGCGTCAAAATCAAGGCCGCGATAGGCATTCTCGCGGGCTATAAGGTAATTGTCTCCGAAAAGATGCAGTGCTTTGCTCAGTTTCGGGTTGGCAATAGCGTTTTCAATACTCTTTTTATATGATTGCTCAGTGGCCATATCAGCTCTCCCTGTTGTAACCTGTGTTATATTTCCATGAAGTCGCTGGATATTCCGTCAACCACAAGTAAATGAACTTCTCTCGGGCCATGGCAGCCGATGGTAAGTACACGCTCAATATCCGCTGTTCGGCTCGGTCCTGTGATGTAGGCGATAAACTTGGGTTCTGAGCCTGAATGCATCTGAGTCATGGGGCCTGCTGCAGCGAGGTTATCTTCCAGAATGGTTTCCGGATCAACCAGTACGAAATGCTTTTCGGGCAGAGTTGTGGCCAGACGAATGTTCTCCGGAGTGCTTTCAAGCACAACAGTTCCGGTATCAGCCATGGCAAAGTTGCAGAAGGTTACACCGGCTCCCGGAAAATTTCCGGCTTCCCGGAAGCTTCCTGTATGCACGTCGGTACCTGCATCGGAAAGGAGAGTGCGTAACGCATATTTTTGCGCGAGTGCAGTCTCGGGTACCAGAATCTTTCCACTGGAGTGTGCCGCGATATATGCTGCGGCATCCTGCAGGCTTTCCAGCTGAGTGACATCTGCACCTACGCGGCGGGCAGCTTCCATGAAGCGCGAGAGATGAACGTTAGTGGGCATGAACATACTCCATTGTTCTATTTTACTCTTTTCCGTTTCCACCTGATGAGGAGACGGGAATTATACTCATCACACGACACTGTGACGATCGTGAGATCCTCCAGCACCCTGCTATGAAATGTTTCACCGATTATCCTTCTTGCAACCGGCGGCAGTTCTACTTCCAGTGGCGTCTGTATTCCCTTTGTCGTGCTCTTCCTCATACACCTGAAGCATATAGTAGCACACAAACAGCATGAAACTGAAATCCGCACACCAGCGAAAGGCAGTTTCTATGGCAACAGCGTCTGCTGGTATGTTTTTGTGACCAGACTGAACTGCGCAATCGTTAATCTATTGCACTTTTCGTACCAGAGATAACGTGTCTGTGGAAAGTTAAATTGAATCAGGACGTTGAAAGTGAGTTGTGTTGTTCGGCAATGGTGCTCTGGTCAGACACAATCTGCAAAAACAGATACATTCATGTAGGTCTGTTGTCTGGGGATTTTCAAATTTGTGGTGATTGCGTGTCCTATGTAGCTGAAAGTAGGTGTAATGTGAGGACGGAGGCGGGTTGTAGATAAACTCTGCCGGTGGTATGCTCAGCGACACCTTGTCTGAAAAAACGGACAAAGTGTCGCGGAAAGACCACGGAGAAGTTTCCCCTCCTGATATCAGGTAGAGAAAGCAACATCAGAGAGAGAGACCATATTTTTTGAGGAGGGAGTAGAAATGGGACCGTGACAACTCTGTTTTCTTAAGTATTTCAGAGATATCGCCGTTGCACTGGCGAATGAGTTCACTTAAGTATATCTTCTCTGTCATACCCTTAAACTCCTTCAAGGGGGGGAGTGGACGGTCGAAAATATCCTTGAAAATTTCTTGTCCGATATTTCGGACTCCGTCGCTTGCAGGAAAACCTTCGTTACTGGTAACCTCCGAGCCTGTCATCTGTTTGATCTGAGCTTTAGCTACCTGAATTCGCAATTCTCTGGAGAGATGAACACTAAAGAGCGTGTTTTCCTCGTCGGCGTTCACCATCGCTCTTTCGAGAATGTTGAAAAGTTCGCGCACGTTTCCCGGCCAGTCGTAGTAGAGCAGCGTGTTGAGGAAATCATCAGCGAGATGCTTGGGTGCCATTCCATAGTTTTCCTTCAGGAACTGCATCCTCGAGAGGATCAGCGGTTTGATGTCTTCTGCTCGTTTTCTCAGCGGCGGCAGGCGGATGTGCATGGTGTTGATACGGAATAACAGGTCACTGCGGAAATGTCCGCGTTCCACTTCCATATCAAGGTCGCGGTTGGTGGCGGCAATGAGCCTGAAGTTACTGGTTTCTTCTTTTGAGGAGCCAACAGGTCTGAAGTGGCGTTCCTGGAGGACCCGGAGGAAAACTTTCTGCAGGGAAAGGGGCATTTCACCCATCTCATCGAGAAAGAGGGTGCCGCCATCGGCAAGCTTGATGAGGCCGTCCTGATCTGACTGCGCCCCCGTGAAAGAACCTTTTTTATGACCGAAAAGAGTCGACTCGACCAGCGATTCGGTGAGTGACGCGCAGTCGATAACGACAAATCGTTGATTCGAACGACGGCTGTTCTGATGGATTGTCCGGGCGAAAAGTTCCTTACCTGTGCCGGTTTCACCTGTAATAAGCACATTGGAGTCTGACCGAGCAGCTTTCGAAGTAAGTTGCAGGCAGGTTTTTACACCAGGGCTTATACCAACAACCGAACTGAGATCAAGCTCCTGTTGTTCGGAACGGGCGGTTTTTTCCTTGCGGTATTTCAGTGCCCGATTGAGAGTGAGAGTTATTTCTTTGACGCTTGAGGGTTTGAGAATATAATCCCAGACACCGCCTTTGATGGCAAGTTCAGCTCCATCCGGATCACCCTTACCTGTGAGGATAATCACTTCAGGCGGGTTTGGCAGAGCCATAATAGCAGGCAGGATCTCCAGACCGTTGCCATCGGGTAGGTGGACGTCGAGGAAAACCACATCGAAAGTGTTGTTTTTCAGATATTCAAGACCGGCTTTCAGAGTGTTGGCCATCTGACATGCATGGGATTGCCTGGTGATAAGGCTCTCCATGGTTTCGCACGCTTCGATATCGTCGTCAATAATCAGCATCTGGTTCATTATCTACTCCTTGTCAAGCTTGGTACTCAAGGCCAGTTTCAGGTCGTGCCTGTCATATGGTTTTATCAGAATTTTGACAATGTTCGTATGAGGTTTGGCTGCGGTAATGGCATCTTCTCTACCTGATACCAGAATTACCGGTAGTTCCGGAAGTTCTTCAGCCAGCTGGGTCCCGTTCATTGAAGGCATGTCATAGTCGGAAATAATTATGTCAATATCATGCGGCTCAGTGCGGGCGCGCTGAATTGCTGCGAGAGGGTCCTGTATTGCCACCACTTTATGTCCCATCTCACGCAGTATCCGGGGTACACTGTTGAGTTGGTCCTCGTCATCTTCGACAAAGAGTATTGAAAGGTTGCCGGCGGGTGTCATGATGGTTTCATGATCAGAAAGAATATCGGTGATACCGCTTTTAGGCAGGAATATTTCAAAGGTGGTTCCCTCACCAGGATGGCTTTGCACCTGAATGCCGCCCTTATGACCTTTGACTATACCATGTACAACAGCAAGCCCCAGTCCTGTTCCTTCTGTGATGTCCTTGGTCGAGAAGAACGGGTCGAAAATATTGTCGATAATATTTGCATCGATTCCGTGACCGCTATCTGAAACGACCAGCTTCACATAGTCACCGACCTGAATGTTCATTACAGCAGCTCTTTCATTGTCGAGATATGCATCTTCGAGCCGTAACTGAAGTACCCCGCCTTTGGCACGCAGGGCATGGAAGGCGTTGGTGCAGAGGTTCAGGATAACCTGATGAATCTGGGTCGGGTCACTATCAACAATCATGTTGTCGTGACTGATATCCACATCAACACTGATATTGGCGGGCAGAGATGCATCGATCAGGCTCAGCACTTCCTGTATTACAACAGCAATATCAGTGGGTTGGAAACCTTCGCTGGAAGGCCGGCTGAACGAGAGAATCTGCTTTACCACCCGGCCACCGCGCCGGGCTGCTTTAAGCACGCGCAGCAGATCTTTGGCGGTCTGTGATTGCGGTTCAACATCGCCGAGTGCCAGCTCGGTTGAATTGATTATAGATGTGAGAATATTATTGAAATCGTGAGCAATGCCACCGGCTAGTGTACCGATTGCCTCCATTTTCTGTGACTGAATAAGCTGTTTTTCCAGATTTTGTTCTTTGGTTATATTTTCAGCGGTACTTAGAATGCCGACGATGCGACCTGCTTGGTCGAGCAGTGGCACCTTGTTGACCTCAAGCCAGCCTGGTGAGCCGCTGTGATCAATCAGTTTTCTGCGGATCTTCCTGAAAGCTTTCTGCTGGGTGACGACGGCATTATCCGTGTTGCTGGACCAGGTGCTGTAGTCCTGGTCGGAGATGACATCTCTGGCCGTCATTTGTTTCATGTTTTCCAGAGTGTCAACACCGAAGAACTCGATAAATGAGCGATTGGCTCCCAGATACTGGCCATTGACGTCTTTCCATGATACCAGTTGCGGGATGGTATCCATCAGAGTCTCAAGAAACGAGAGCTGTTCGAGTGCTCTGCGCTCAACCTTGCGACGTTCCGTCATGGCAATCAGAAGAGACAGCAGGGCTGTGAGCAATAGCAGGAAGCTGACCATAATAGTCCAGAAGAGTTCTTTCGACAGTTCGTAAAAGATCTTCGGGCTATTGATGATTGAGGCATTTTCCGGTAGCAGGCTCTGGTCGATGTTTAACCGCTTCATGACTTCGTAGTCGAACATGTAGACGCCTGTAGGTTCAATCTCAATGGGTATTGAGTTAGCTGATTCACCGTTCAGGATACGCAAAGCCATGTTGGCCGCCATACTGCCGTGCTGAGAACCGGAGAGCAGACGTCCGCCGACGACACCATGGCCGAGAAGAAACTCCCAGGTTGTGTAAAGTGGCACCGAGGAGTGTGCGTAAATTTCCTTCATCACTTCTTCGGTGGTATAAAAACGTCCTTTGACTGTTTGATACCAGGGGGTGAAGAACAGGAAGGTGTCATCCGGTAATTTTTCTATCCGCTTTGTCGCCTCTTCCAGAGAAAGACTTAACCAGAACTCTACTTCCAGATCCGGATCGGATATTTTGACTTGTTTTTCAACTTGCTGAGCAATGGCGTGACCGGTTACCGAATCATCGCCGAAGACGATCATGCGTTTTTTGTCAGGATGAAGCTTTCGGGCAATCTGCAGGGTGCGGGTAAGATCAAAATTTTCGATTACACCGGTTATATCAGACTTCGAGAGGTCGATTGTCTCGATCCCGTTGATACCGCAAAATACAACGGGAACATTGGGGAACAGTTCCTCCCTGTATTCCTGGACAAAATTCAGGGCATCATTATCCGAGAGGATAATGATATCGAAAATTTCATCTCTGAATTTTTCTTTGTACAAGGTATAGAGGCGTGGCTTGATGTAATCATAATTGTATTTCTTGGCATCCATGTATTCGATCTGCAGATCAATCTTGAAAATGCTTTCGCTGAGAATAGATCGAACACCTTCAAGAACCTGATCTGACCATTGATAACCGTCATGATATGAGTTGAGAAAGAGCACATTTTTCTTCAGCTTTTGATCTGACGAAAGGGTTGAAAGAGGAAAAAGGAGCAGGAGCAGGAGAAGTAGCGTAAGGAAATTGAAGATCCGCATCTTGAAAACACCGTATTAATCAATAGAACGGGTATGTGCACGACACTCAGTGGTAATTGCCGTACAACGGGCACAGCTGTGCACATGTTCAGTTTCTGCTGAACATATCAGATATCCAGTGAAGATGGTAATATATGTTCTTCATGGCAACCATTTTTTCGCCTCTTTCACGTGAAAACTGTGAATCATAAACAGGAGTTATTTGATTTTTCATGTTTCCTGTGATGAAATAGGGGCAGGTTTACTGTTCTCGTTTTTGCTAATAATTATGTCAGACATCAGTAATAAATCAGAGAAAAAACTGAGATAACTGCAGAGTAAAGGTTGCCTGTCTCGTTTGCCTCCGGGGGCATATGATGAATATGAAAACGGTTCTTGTCGTTGACGATTCTTCCACAATCAGAGCTATAATCGCTGATGAACTTGATTCTGCCGGATACCGGGTGTATACCGCCGATAATGGTGAACAGGCTATTGAATTTCTTATGCAGATGGAGTCTCCACCGGATCTGCTGACCCTGGATATTGATATGCCGGGGATGGATGGTTTTGAGCTTTGCAGACGTATCCGGACCGGGCAGGTCAGAAGGCGTGAGACGAAAACCGAAATTGACGATATCCCCATCATCTTCATTTCAGATTTTGATACTCTTGAGAACCGTGAACATGGCTATCAACTCGGGGTGATAGACTTTGTAAGCAAACCTTTTGCCAAGGGAAAGTTGCGAAATATGGTCAATATGGTTCTGCATCCAGAAGAACGATTTGACGGTATGCGTGCCCTTGTCGCTGAAGATTCACCTGATGTCCGCAGGCTGGCAGCACGGAGTCTTGAACGGGTCGGTGTGAAGATTATCGAAGCAGCCGATGGAGAAGAAGCTTTGCGAATTCTGGAAGAGCAGGGCGAGTCCTTCGATATCATTATAACCGACTACCAGATGCCCGGCATGAAAGGTGATGAGCTCTGCGGGAGAATACAGAGCATGGAGAAAATGGCGCAGGTGCCAATTTTTGTCATCAGTGCCTATGATGATAAGGAAAAAGTTATTGGATTCTTCAAGGTCGGGGCCAGTGATTATTTGCGGAAGCCATTCATCCTCGAAGAGTTTCGTGCCAGGGTGGTCACTCATCTCAGGGTACGTAAGTATGTCAATGAGATGCGCGAGCTGAATCGGAAGTTGAAAATACAGGCCACGCGTGATGAATTGACCGGATTGTATAATCGACGGTATTTCAAGGACATGCTGCAGAAGCATTTTGCCCAGGCGCATAGGTATAAGCAGGACCTCTGCTGCCTGTTGTTGGATCTGGACTTTTTCAAACAGGTCAACGATACCCATGGACATGCTTTCGGCGATCTGGTTTTGAGCGAATTTGCCGAGTTGATCTCTGCCAGGATTCGCGAATCGGATATTGCCGGAAGATACGGCGGTGAAGAATTTATCGTAATTCTACCCAGTACAGGACTTGAGGGAGCACTGCAGCTGGCTGAACAGGTAAGGGCCATAAGTGAGAGCCATCTGTACCAGGGGGCACAGGCCGAAATGTATGTCACCTGCAGTATCGGCGTCGCTTCACTGCAGCAGCACAACCCGGAAACTGCAGAGAGACTGATCTACATGGCTGATCAAGCATTATATTTCTCCAAGGCGCACGGGCGAAATCAGGTACGGGAATATCGCGATGAAGAGACTATACGTTATGGAAAGCTGGGTCAGAGCCGATGCGGGGAAGACTAGTGCTCTGTAAAGCTTAATCTATCGCATATTTCCCGCCCTTTTGTCACACTGACTTCGTTTCTCATTCAGTTACATAGCGTTGCTATGCTCCTTCATTCGTGCCTTGCTGTGTGCCGAAATTGCTAAGAAATATTACGACATCTTAATGTTTACAGAGCACTAGCTTTGTTCACAGCAGTTGCCTGGAATGCGCTGTTATTTCAATGATTTTTTGTTCAAGAAAAGAGTAATTGGTGGACAGTTCATGGTTGGTTCGGACATGAGCTGCTGCCTGCTCTCCAAGCTGATCTCGTAAAGCTCGATTTTGCAAGAGTCTGTCTATATTCTCTGTAAATTTTTCTGGAGATGAAGCTGGTGACAGCAGCCCGGTTCTACCGTCTATCGCTGCCTCTTTACCGCCCCAGTCTTCAAAAGCGACCACCGGCAGCCTGCAGGATTGCGCTTCAAGGTAGACCAGGCCAAGCGATTCCTCAATTCCGGGAAAAGCAAATATGTCGGCACCGCTGTAGATCGCGTAGAGTTCATTCCGCGGGATCTGACCGGTAAAAACGATATTGCCGGATAGCAGGTTGTTGCCGAGTGCGTGCAGTTCTTCACGGCATTTTCCATCACCAGCGACCACGAGTCGTAGTTTTCTGCCGCGCCTGACGAGATCAGCACATGATTGAATGACCAGCTTTAAACCATGTGTTTTTACCCCTGGCCTGAACATGGCTGCTGTCATTATGACAACTTCATCTTCAACTCCCCATGCTTTTCGTGAATTTTTTCTGGCCTCATCGCTGAAGGTGAAGTTGCGGGAATGCAAGCCGGGTGCGATATAGCAGACACGGTCGAATGGCAGCAGTCGCAGCAGGTTCTGTTCATCGCGGCGCTTGTTGGTAAAGACCAGCCGGGCTGCTGTGAGAGCCTGACGGTTCAGGTAAAAGCCCGGTATGGTTTTTAGTTGCCGTTTTCGTTTTGTTGAATAGATACCTTGAAATATCACATAGGGAATACCAAGTTTTCGGGCACAATAGGGGCCGAGAAGATCAGGAGCCTTATAATATGAGTGGTAGCTGAGCCAGAGATCAGGAGTGTCCGGGAGGAGTTTGTGTACTATCTGAAGACGCTCCCTGAGTAATTTCAAAAGACTGAGCGGATGCAGATATATCCAGCGGCAGCGCAATCTGCTGGCCAGCTGGCAGGTGTGTCCCGAGTTATTGAGATGGTTGTATATTTCGGTGCCAAGAACAAGGTCTCCCGACGGGTTGGGGTGACCGAGCGGCTTGAATGGCATATAGTAGGCAATCTTCATGACGATATTTCCATACATTTAAGGTAAGTAGAACTCCGACAGAAAAACAGATATCGAGACGTTTTGCATGAAAAATCGGGGTTTGCCCTTGTCCGGCGGTTCTCCTCCTGCTATAGAATGCAGATTCTGCATGAGAATTTCCGGTTAACATAAAAGGTGTCTGCTGCATGTCAATGAAACTGTCACGTCTCGATATACTTATTTATGCCCACGATGGTCGGGGCCTCGGTCACGCCAGTCGAAGTATTGGTATCGGCATGGCATTGCGTCGATTCTTTCCTGAACTACGTATCCTCTTTGTTTCAGGTTGCAAAGTCAGTCAGGAACTCATCGGTTCGGTTCCACTGGACTGGCTGAAGCTGCCATCCTATGAAACAGAGGTTGTGGGCGGAAAATCTCGTGGCATATCTGGAAATTCCATGTTTACTGATGCGGAGCTGGGAGAGCTGCGGACAGTGCAAATTGAACAACTCGTAACTCTTTACCGGCCGAGGCTGGTGCTTTGCGATCACACTCCACAGGGCAAGCATCGTGAGCTTCTCGCTGCGCTTCGGGCGACCACCGGAACTGATACCCGCTGGGTGTTGGGAGTTCGTGGTGTGATTGGGGCAGTATCTCAGGTGAAGTCGGAGCTTGCCCGTCAGCTTTTTGCGACGCATTACCAAGGTCTTCTCTGGTATGGCGATTCTGCCATTTTGGGGGAGGAGCATCTGCAGCAATTGAAAAAACTGTATGGTCAGGAACCGTTTGAATGTGGGTACGTTGCACGGTTGCAGGAACTGCGCTGCAATCAGGTGCAGGCGACCAGACCGTTACCACGTTTTGCCGGAACAGTGGCTGTTCCCTGGCTTGGCGAAAAGACGCTGCCGTTCCTGCACTTGCTGGCCCGGGCCCTTACAACGATTGGGATAGAACATGGTATCTGGAGGTTGTTTATCAGTATGGGAGACTCTGAAGATGTCGGCAAACAAGTGCTGGGCCTTTTCAACGGGCTTGCCAACTGCAATTTAGAGTCACCCTCCGGGGCGCGTTATGTCGAAGCTCTGCTCAATTCGCAATCCGCTCTTATTTACGGCGGCTATAACAGTCTGATGGATGTGTTGTCTCTGCAGATGCCAACTCTGGTCGTCTTGCGGGAAATGCAGGACAGTGAGCAGCAGATTCATCTTGAAAAATTGCAGGAAGCAGCAGGCGGTCTGTTGTCTACAGTAGAGGAATCAACAGTGCAGGTGCAGCATTTGCAAAAGCTACTTGTCGAAAATTTGAAGAAAAACAGATCAGTGCATCATGCTGTAAACTTGCATGGGGCAGAGCGGGCAGCCCGGCAGTTGGTGAAGATGCTTCCGGGGCACGGATGATTTCGTACCTGCTGCTCTTCGGAGCTTCGTTTCTGGCCGCGACTATTCTGCCTTTTTCTTCCGAGGTTATCCTCTTCACCCTGTTGCGGCAGGGAGAACCCGCTTGGGTGCTGGTCATTGTCGCCACGTGCGGCAATACTCTAGGGGCGGCCGTAAACTGGTATCTTGGCAAGTATCTGCTGCAGTACCGGGATCGTAGATGGTTCTACTTCAAACAGGAAGAACTGCAGAAAATGCAGTACCGTTTCCAGAAATATGGTGTCTGGAGTCTGCTTTTTTCATGGTTGCCGCTCGGCGGGGATGTGCTTACCTGTATTGCCGGTATTATGCGTGTACCTTTCAGGGTTTTTCTGCCGTTGGTGGCAACCGGGAAGGGGCTTCGTTATATCGTGGTCTTTTATCTATCTCTCTGGTCGCTTCCAGCGTAATACAACGAATAAGAGAGGCCTGTCTGCCACTATTTTTGTGAATATTTCGAAGAGTTTGGGCAAAAGCCTTTCTCAAACAGGCTTCTAGCGGGAACCCCAGACGATATAGCCGAGTTTCTGGTAGTTTTTCACGCATTCTTCGTTGTTTTTAAAATGTTTATCCAGCCCCCATTTATCCACCTCGCAGTTTTGAAAATCCATCGTTTCAGGATGCTGAAGAATAACAACCCGGTGATTACCTGCCATCGACATACAGGAGGCGAGGAGGGGAAGTAAAAGAGAGATAAAAAGAAATTTTTTTAACATGTTCGGTGCTCGGCAAGGGTTAATGGACTATCTGATGCTTCAGAAATCACCACAAAACTAATACCGTACGCTGGCTGAGATGTCAAAGAATGGTGAGATGAGTCTGCCTTAAGGGAGGAATGTAGTAGAATCACTGGCCATCTGATTGAATCTGTATAGCGTCAGCTTTCATGGATTCCAGTTCCGACAACTGTTTTTCAGGGAGATCATTGCTTTTAAACGCTGAAGTAGAGGTTTTGACGGATTGGAGCCGGCAAATATCAGATGATTGTTTACCAGATAGTTGATACCGAACGCGGCAATAATTCCACAAGCCTGAGCCGGTAGATACGGAAGGTTCCGTTGAGTGAGGTACGTGGATACGAATACATTCACCAGCAGGGTGCCGATTGAAAGCAGGTTGAAATGACAAAATCTTTTGAGTCGGGAATGAGTATGGCTGCGTGACGAAAAGGTCCAGCTATTGTTGAGTAGGAAGTTATGAATGATAGAGACTTCGGTTGCCGTAAATGAGGCATATATATGAGATGTTGAAAAACACTCAACCAGTAGCGCCATTAATGCGAGATTGACGAATGTACCCAGGGTACCGACAATCGTAAATTTTACAAGGAGACTATTCTTACGAAAATACTGCGTAAAATTGGCTGCTCTGTATTTTTTTAACATCACTGAACAGGTCCTGATATGTTTCATGAACGTTTCTTTCTGGTCTGAAATTATAAATTGTTTTTGCAAGCTGCTCATGCCGGTTCAGGTATTGGCAGAGTGACGGTAAATGTTGTGATCCCACCGGTGCTGTTCACGTCAAGTGTCCCCCCGTGCATATCTACGATTCGCAGGGCAATGGTCAATCCGAGGCCGGTGCCTCCGTACGCCTGCGAACGGGATTTTTCAACTCTGTAAAATTGCTTGAAGACATGGTGAATATCTTCGGGTGGAATGGTTTTGCCACTGTTGGTGACTGTGATAACAGCCTCATCTCTTACCCGGCAGGCTGCTATATCAAGGGTGCCGTCTAGTTCCTTATTATACTTAATGGCATTGTCGAGCAGGTTAATAAGGAGTCTGTGGATCTTATCAGAATCGGCAGCAATAGTGAGTGGTTCAAGTTTGGTTGTAACCGTAATTCGCTTCTCCCGGGTGATTTCCTTGTAGTCTTCAAGGATATCAAGGATTTTTGCTTCCACATCAATAAGCTCCCGCCTCAGTGTATCCTGCTGTTCAAGTCTCGCTATACTGAGTAAATCCCGAATAAGTTTGTTCAGCCGCTGCATGGAATAGAGCTGTTTTTCAAGAGCATGTCTGATCTCTTTCTTCGGCTCATTCGCCAGCATCTCTTCATGACCGAGCATCAGTATTGTGAGCGGACTTTTCATCTCATGAGCTGCGTTGCCGATAAAATCTCTCTGTCGTGTGAAGGAGTTTTCAAGGCGATCAAACATGGCGTTCAGTGAAGCCGAAAGCGTGTAAAGTTCGTCTTTACTTTTCCTTAGCGGAATTCGGGTATTTAAAGAAGTTTCGCGTATCTGCCGGATCATGTTGTTTATAGACACCAGAGGGCTCAAAATTCGGCCGGCTACAAGATACGCGACTACTAATATCAAGAGAATAGTGAGGACAATTCCTGCTGCAAGTTCTCGAACAATTTCATTAAATTCAACGCTTATGAGAAGCAACGGTTTAGCTATATGGACGGAGTAGTCCTGTCCTCCAATAGTGCGGGTGAAAAAGCGGGCCCATAATTTCACTTTATGGTCTACTGTTCCTTTTAACTCAGCAAGCTCGTCTTCTGGTATCCAGATCTGATCATATGGTATGTTACGGAGGACTATATAGCCATGATTGTTCGCCGTTACTGGAATGTCGGTAGTTTCAGCCAGCTTCGTAGCATAGATGATGCGGCCGGAGCCGTCGGCTACCCGTATCCAGAAATGGCTGAGCGGGTAGTTGATTGTTTGGGGCTGGATGTGTGGAGTATTGCTGCCTGTGACTGCGACAGAGGCGATGTTGGTAAAAACTGCCTCGGCAATGTCCGTCAGTTCATAATCAATTATTTCGCCGAATTCCTCTTTCATTTCATGGAGTACAAACATTGAAAAGAATATTGCCGAGGCCATGGATGTCAGTGCTATCCAGAGGGTAAACGTAGTTCTGACTTTCATGTATGTTACTCTTCGAGCCGGTAGCCAAAGCCACGAACTGTCACAATGATCTGAGGCATATCGTTCGCGGCAATTTTCTTTCGTAGATTTTTCATATGCACATCTATAAAATTGGACATGCTGAACGGGTCGAAGTCATCTCCCCAGACATGTTCTGCCAATGTAAATCTTGAAACAGCACGGTTCTTGTTATGCAGCAGAAACTCAAGTATGGCAAATTCCTTGGAGGTCAGATCGAGAATCCTGCCGTTACTTGAGACCTCTCTGCTGACAGTGTTAAGTTGAATATGTCCGGCTTCGATAACAGGAGTAGCGGTCGAACTGCGTCGCAGCAGTGCCCGTACCCGTGCCAGGAGTTCTGCAAGCGAGAAGGGCTTGGCAAGATAATCATCGGCACCGAGGTTTAGTCCGGCAACTTTGTCATCAATGTCGCCTTTGGCTGTGAGCATCAGTACCGGTGTCTTCATGCCTGCAGCACGTATTTCTTTCAAGAGCTCAAGCCCGTTGATATGAGGGAGCATGATATCGAGCAGAATGAGGTCGTAGCAGTCGTCAGAGAGTTTATCCAGTCCTTCGCGACCATCTGCTGCTGTCACTACTGTATAATGTTCTTTTTCCAGGACGCTTGATAACCGCTCAAGAAGTTCAGGTTCATCGTCAATAATGAGAATGTTCATAATGCTGTATTGGGGATGATACGGGCAACAGCAGCAACATCAACAGTTGTAGACGGGACCAGATTGCTGTTCTTCGAGGTAGTGTCGTAACTGCTGATACGAGCGTGCTTCTTGCCGGGGGTGTACCGTGTCAGCAGACGATAATAGTAGCGGCCTGCCTTTTTACCTCGTTTATTGAAGGTAATTTCCTGAATATCACCAAGCTTTTTATAATGTTTGCCAAAAGATGCGGGTTGCAGCCACTCTTTTTTGTGTGAGATGACAAGTATGTCTTTCCGGGCTGCCTGCGACCGTGGATACCAGTATTTGAACATCAGGGAACTGCTGCCGAAAAGATGACTGCCGGTTGTCTCATCAACCGGATCAATTCCGGGTGCCTCCGGAATGTTTTTATTCCGGTAAAATGCCAGTCCGCTGGCAATCTTATACCGATCCATACCGGCGACGAGGGGGCGTTCTCCTGCTTGTGCCGCAATTTCATCAACCTCCTGCTCTATTTGGCGGGCCAGGTCATCCCAGCCAAAGAGGAAGTCCCCATTGCCGTAGGAAAGTCCGGGCAGGCCAATGGCGCAGTAATGTAGCAGGGCTCCATAGCATAGGACGAGTGTCACGAGAGTCTTCGGCCACATTTTTGTTACCAGCCATGTTTTCCTGGACGGTTGGCTCAACATGGTGCATGCCATAAATGGCAGGATGGACAGCCACAGAGGTCCGGTCCAGTTGAGTTTCACTTCTTTGGTAAGGCTGAAAATCGCGAAAATGAGGAGAGGTACCAGGACCATGGTTATCCCGAAGAGATAGCTTCGACGTAACGTGTCGTTTTCGCTTTTACTCCTTACACGTTGCCTGAAGCGAGGCTGCATAATCGTAGCAGCTGCCAGTAAACCTGTTGGTGTCAGTAGTATCAGCATGCTGGCCAGTAATTTATGGCTGGAGAATTCTGATATTGCTTCAATGCGGCCCTGGCTCTGGAATAAAAAGGATGCCCAGCCATTCTGATAATTCCACCAGATAACAGGGGAAAAGAGAATAAGGGCAAGAACCGCAGCCAGATAGGGTTGCGGTCTGAGAAACCATTTTCTGGAGGAGCGATCCAGCAACATATACAGGATGATTGGGGGTCCAAGAAAGGCGATGGTGTACTTGGATGCAAGTCCGATTCCGAGACATAAGCCAGCCCCGTACCAGGAAGATGTATGATTCTGTACGAGGCTGCGGTAGAGAAAATAAAGAGCACCGGCCCAGCAGGCGATAAGCGGCGCATCCGGAGTAATTACCAGAGATGTACTAAAAAATATTGGTAATACGGCGACAAGTATAAGCGCTTTGAATGCCGTTTCTCTGTTGAATATAATCAGGGTGAGTCTATGGGCAAAAAAGGCCGTAATGAACCAGCAGAGAAAGGTGCCGAATCGTACCCCCAGCTCAGTATTGCCAAAAATCAGGGTGCCGACGTGGATCAACAGGGCGACCATCGGAGGATGGTCCAGATAGCCAGGGGCCATATGCTGGGCGTAGTTCCAGTAATAGGCCTCTTCCTGAATAAGTTCAATATCACCGATATAAATGAGGCGGAGTAGAAGGGTATAACCGATCAGCAGGGTTCCGAACAGTTGCCAGTTAATAGTATCTGTTTGCGGTATGAGGTATTCATTTCTGCTGATGCTGAGAGCGGTGCTCCAGCCAATGGCTGTGCTGACCAGAAGAGAGAACAGGAGCGCGATGGGCGAGGTCTCCATCTGTAGTCCCGGCAGCGCAAGGAGGCCTCCACGTAAGAAAATAATGAGCAGCAATACTGTGCCGAATCTCAAATACCTACTAAGGGTTAACCGGTATGACCGATCATCCTGAAGCAATGGCAGAATGAGGTAGCCGGTATGGGCTGCCAGTAGAAAACTCGTAATATGTGCTGTTTCAACAGGGTATCCCAGGTTTGTAAAGAGCCAGAAGAGAGAACAGTCAAGCAGGCCTGCAAAAATGGTTATATAGCCCAAAAGGAGTGTTTTTGGTGTGGAAACTCTGGCAGCGGCCAGACGGCCGAGCTGCTGAAGATAGTTTGTGAGGATGGAAGAGTTCATCTTTGATGACCCGCAGGAACGATCCTGAAAGGAAATCGGCACTTCTTTTACCGTGAGATTTGTATTCGGACCGGCAAGCAATTCCAAGCCTATTTTAAAGCCTGCCAGATCTTTACCGACTGCGATCAGTCGTGTTTTATGCACCGCGAAAAAACCGGCAAGGGGATCTTGGGTTCCAGTGATCAGGCGGGCAGGAAATGAGGCTATTTGCGACGCTATCCTCCTGTATTTCGGCCAGCCTGGTGTTTCTCCACCCTCGACATACCTGCTGCCTATTGCCATGTCATATCTATCGTCTGCAATCGCTTCGATGAGGGCAGCGATTTTTTCGGGCGGATGGCTGAGGTCAGCATCCATAACGACGATATGTTCGTGGCTAACATGATGTGCACCGGTAACCACGGCACCGGTCAGCCCCCGTTCATTGTCCCGGCAAATGAGTCGTACATCCAGTTCGCCATCGTACTCTTGTATACGTTGCCGGGTTCCATCATTGGAACCGTCATCAACAAAGAGAATTTCAGGTTTCAGGCCCTGCTGCCGTGACACCTCTTCAAGGCGCTGCAGGAGTGGTTGGATATTTCCGGCTTCATTCAACGTCGGAATAATGATGGAAAAATGTTGCATAATTACGTTGTTTCCTCATGGTGATGTTGGGATTCGGTAGGGTACTTTATCGTAATACATGAAAATTAACAGAGTAAGATGAAGAAAATATGAAGCAGGAGGCGGGGGGCTGGTCCCTGAAAGGATGTGCAAAGGCAGGAAAAGACGGTACGGTGTACCGTCTTTATTAATGTTGTTTCAAATGGTTGTCAGTGGGTAAATGCAATAGTTGATAAGTAAAATAGCAAGACCCAGAATTATCCGATAATATCCAAAAACTTTAAATCCGTGTTTGCTGAGGTAGGAAATAAAGGATTTTATGGCTAGCAGAGCGACAATAAAAGCCAGCACATTGCCAAGCATAAGATACTGTATCTGAGCGGAAGATAACTCAAAACCGGCCTGAAAATAATCGTACGTTTTCTTGGTTGTTGCTCCAAGCATGGTCGGGACAGCCAGGAAAAACGAAAATTCGGCAGCGGTTGTCCGGGTAAGATTCTGTGACATACCGCCTACGATTGAGGCTCCACTCCGGGAAATCCCCGGAATCATCGCAAGGCACTGAAAAAAGCCAATCTTCAAGGCATTCATGTAAGAAATACTTTCCTCTGACGCGGAGGAGAACCAGTCATCCACTTTAAGTAAAATTACACCGCCGACGAGCAGAGAAATGGCAACTACAACAGGACTTTCCAGCAGGTCATCGATAAGGTCGTTGAAGAGCAGTCCAAGAACCACAGCGGGCAAAAAGGCAACCAGAAGTTTGAAATAAAAATCCAAGCTTTGAAAAAAACGCCGCCAATAGAGCACAATGACCGACAGGATAGCTCCAAGCTGGATGGCAATAGTAAAGAGTTTAGTGAAATCGTCTGCGGCAATCCCCATAAATGAGGAGGCGAGGATCATGTGTCCGGTTGAAGACACCGGAAGGTATTCAGTAATACCTTCGATTACTGCAAGTATGATAGTTTCTGTAGTATTCAAAATAATAGTTGGATTCTGTAAAGGATCTACCGGTCAGTTTCCTGTTGAAATCAAACAGCAGGTCTGCAATCAGCGTTGTGCATTCAATGTCAATTCTCCGGTAAGTGCGGAGCGAAACTCAGACCTGTCAGC
>JBFHGS010000047.1:0-25272 GCA_041582995.1 Desulfopila sp.
ATCGATGGACTCTGCCTGCCGGCTATCTGGAGAACGGCGAAAGCGTACAGGAAGGCGCTCAACGCGAAACCTACGAAGAAGCCCGGGCAAAGGTTATTGATCTCAAACCCTATTTCATGGCCGACCTCGTACGGATCAACCAGATCTATCTGATGTTTCGCTGCAAAATGCGTCGTCCTGAATTCCAGATAACTCAGGAAAGCAGAGATGTTCGTCTTTTTCATGAGGAGGAAATACCATGGGACAATCTGGCATTTCCAGTTATCAAAGAAACGCTGAAAGCCTATTTTGCTGATCGTAGAAAGGGTTCATTTCCTTTCCATAACGTGGTTGTGAACACTACCCTGCATCAGCGTCACCAGGCTACAGATCCGCCTTCACCTCAAAGCTGATTAAGCCCGTGACACACACTCTTCTGTTCAGACTGTAGATCACACCGACTCATTGCAAATCAGTGGTGAAGCCACTCATAACCAGAATGTCTCAGCAGGAACTGCACATGAGACAAACTGTTGAACATATGGTACAACCTGTTACATATTCATTGTGTGAGGTTGTACCTGTTCATAACACGTATTGCATATTATAGAGGAATCCAATGCACCAGCTCAGTTTTTCGGAAGCAGTTCAAAAGTTAGCCCGTTTCGACATCAAGGACCAGCAGATCTACCTCATCGATCTTGTGTTGCTGTGTGAAATGGCCTGGGCCGATGGGACAATTCAAAATGCAGAACGGGAAGAACTGTTTGGCTATCTCAACGCTCATGTCGATAGTATAAATCGCCTCGCCGGTTGCCCTGTCATAAATCACAGAACCGCCAGAGAATTTGTCGGCAGGTTTTTACATGAGCGGCCGGACCCGCATCTGCTGGCAGAAATTCGAGAGCTCATCCCGATAGTTCGGCTAGCCGGTAAAAAGCAGAACGAAGCGGATCAGATTCGCATGGATATACTGAACGGTTGTCTCGATATTGCTGCCAGTGCGGTAACCAAATACCCATACGGCCTCGCAGAACGCTTTACGGCCGAAGAGAAGGAATACTATCATAAAATAGAACAATTACTCTGCTCAACCCGGCATATTCCATGAGATAATTAACGTTTAGGACAAACAATTCAATATCGGGACTATCTGTACCCCACTCTCTCTTCAGAAGTCTCCTGGATAATCGAAAAACTACGGTCCTCAGTCTTCCTCACACCACCATCATGACTGTAAGTCCGTTCATGGAATTCCACAGAACAATCATCGCGCATGGTGACCAGAGCAGAAGAACGCGTGCCATAACCTGGACTATCAATAAAAATCGGACTCAGCAGGCGTTCCCACTCAATTCCAACGCCTGTTTGCGGCAGCAGCGATTCGTCCGGCAATTGATTATCCTGCAGCAATTGAAAGATCTCCTCGCTGTTCGGCCGCCCCTCTGCTAAAAGCGTATCCGCCAGCATCCTCCTGCCACGCTCCACCTTCGGCCATGGACTATTCAACAGATGATTGGAAAGACCGTAGAGCCCCGGTACCAGGCGGGTGGTCGTGCCGGTTACGTTAGAAAAGTGCAGCATCTCCTGCTGGTCGACCAGAAGCAGGTTAAAACCATTATATTCGTCGGCAGACGAATTAAAGTGACGCAAAAAATCGACAGCACTCCTTTTTGAACGCAGATAATCAAGAAGTATCTGTCCTCTGGAAGGCGCGGCACTGCGTATTATTGCAGGATCCCGGTAGTTGGTTATAGCAGCAAGCCGATTGTCTTCACCCAGAGCAAGCCAGGTTCCTCCACCTTGCAGATCCTTACCCGCCAGGATCAATTCACCGGCAAAATTATAATCAAGCGGCAACGTCGGCCTGTTGAGAAATTCATCCCGGTTGGCTGCAAGAACCAACCTGTAATCAGGATGCTGTTGATACGAAAAAAGAATCAGACACATTTCCGAATCAGTCCTCCCTCGGCCAGGCAGTATCGTGTTCTTCATCAACCAGATAACAGAATCTGTTCCATTCAAATTCTCTGTGTGATACCGGACAACGCAGAGTCACCGTGCTGTCACTGATTCCGACAACTTCCCAATCCCCACGTCGGCGCGGACCTTCAATTCTGATTTTTTGGCCGACCGTAAACGGATAAGGTTGAAAAACTGCAACATCATGTCCCATGTCTTCTCCCTGGTGTTTGACCGCAATGAATAGTGCTCGACACCTGACAAATACCTTGAAAACGTCAGGAAAGTCCTATCGAACTAAACCGCTACGCTACTGCTGCTGTAGCATTCAACGAATACAGAACCGGATATAAACTTGCGTTTTTCGGCATAAACGTTAACTTTAAATATACATATAACTTCAGATAACCACAATGATACGTGTACCATATGTCATCACCTCCCGCCGCAGCCGTTGCCATTATCCGGGTGAATTCGCCTGAAGACAGTTTTCTGCTCTTGCGCCGCAGCAGCAATCCGAATGACCCGTGGTCCGGTCACTTTTCCTTTCCCGGCGGCAGACGTGAAGATGTTGACGCAAGCCTGCTCGACACCTGCATCCGGGAGACGTTCGAAGAAACCGGTATAAGCCTGCCCGCAAACGCAATACAGGCGAAGCTGCCTGCAAGCTATGCCGGTAGCCGTTTAAATTCTCTTATCCTGGTGCAACCTTACGTCTTTCAGCTTCAGGAGCGACCTGTTCTGCAATTGGAAGAAAAAGAAATCCAGAGTTACTGCTGGCTTGCAACCCAGACCTTTCAACAGAAAAGTATGCATGTTGAGGCAGAAGTTCTGCCCAATAGATACTTCCCGGCCTTCCCCCTGGACGATTATTACCTCTGGGGATTTACCTATGGTCTGTTAAAAAATGTTTTGGAATTGTAGCAACGCCGGAAGAGAGCTTAGTTCCCTGCAGCGGTCTCCTTCAGAAAGCCGCGCAGAAAGGTGATATGCTGCAACATGTAACGGCTGGCACTTTCCCCGTCACGGCATTTGATTGCATCGAGAATCTTGAAATGCTGCTGGTCAATTATGCCGAGATTTTTATTCTTCTCGTAAAGAAGTGACTGCAGTTTGTTGATACTGTGAAACATGTAATCGTAAAAGCGCCTGGTGAGATCAACATGAACAGAGTTATGGGTCGCGTAAGCGATACCCATATGGAATTTCATATCGGCGTCCTTGGCTTTCTCGCGGTCGGGATGCCAATCATGCATCTCTGAAAAGGCCAGTTCCAGAAAGGCGATATCCATCTCATTGGCTCGTTCTGCCGCAAGAGCCACCCCCTGACATTCAAGACCGATGCGCACTTCCATGAGTTCATCCAACGATGATTCTCCGGGAGTCATCACATAGGCAAAAGGATCATGAGGGTCCCGCGCCTCAGGTAACTTTACATAGGTGCCGAGTCCCTGACGATTTTCCACATATCCCATACCGAGAAGCTGTATAATCGCTTTGCGTACAGATGAACGACTTACCCGCATCACATCAGCAAGCTCGCGCTCTGATGGAAGTTTTTCCCCTATTTTGAGTTCTCCGCGATAAATGCTTTCGCGCAGTTGATCAAACACGAGGTCTGAAATCTGTTGCTTCCTGATTGGTGCAAACGCCATTGTGATTCGATAAGTTAGAGACGCCAGAGGTAGAGCCAGTACAAGGGATTTCGTTGCAGTGTCTCTCTGGAAGCGCAGCAACAACGAGATGCAGAAACAATACCCAAAATCCAGAGAATTACAAGTCTCTGCATCATCACCGTACTCCTAACCCCTTACCTCTAACTTCTATCATTCCACCATGTCAGCTGAGCTTGAGTTGTAATCGTATACAGTTATACAGCTCTGCAGTTATACAGCAGCAAGCGGCACCAGATGAACCATCATATCATCGTCAACGAGATGATCCTCACCACCTGCATAATCCATAACCTCCTGATTGCCATTTTCACCATTGGTAAAGATATCACTTCCCTCACCACCATACACAAGATCGTTCCCCTCACCGCCTGAGAGTTGATCATCGCCTGTGCCACCAATAAGGATATCATCACCTCCGCCACCCCAGATAATGTCATCACCTCCGCCTCCGACCAGATAGTCATTACCTTCACTTCCGGATATCACTTCTGACTCATCACCTCCTGTGACATATCCATCTCCGTCGAAAGTGACATCAAAGGTTGTGGAAGTAACGTTACCGAAATCATCAGTAACGACCGCCGCAAAATCAAACGAATGGTCACCCGGATCAAATATTCCCTCTATTGAACTTACGCGGAATCCCTGACCACATGAATCTGTGTCGTCCTCGTCTGAACTCTCACCGTCTCCCCCGTTACCATTATCCGCTTCCAGCAGAGAGGATGCCTCAAGCTCACTCCCGGTTGTTGTCAGCAACTCTTCGCTTTCGTTACTCTCTGCTGTTGCATACATCAGATCAAGGGCATTGAAATAGACTGGCGAACCGTCTTCTGCCGTAAGTGCTATGTTCAGCAATTGATCCGAGTTTTCTCCCGAGCCCTGCCCGACACCTACAAGTTCTCCGCTTCCTACCAGCTGCAGGTCACCGTTTTCATCAATACTGTATGCCTTCCAGACCGCAATCTCAGCCGCCTGCCCACCTGTAGCCTCACTCAGATGGTCGATACCAAGTGTGACCTCTTTCACATTCAGGACATCTCCGTCAGGACTGACAAAATTAAAATGCAGCACCTCACTGCCTTCATCATCCATATTGATGAACGGATTACCAACGCCGGTTCCCTGTCCGTTAGCGTGTACCTGCCCATCAGAACTGCTCTCGCTTGAATGCTGCCCGCCCTCAGGATAATCTGTTCCCGTCACGACAATGACAGCTTCATCTGTAGACAAACGTATTTCATCCTGTTTGCCGCCACTCACTCCTCCATCCTCGTTGCCGGTAGTAAGCAGAAACGAAAAGGTATTGTCGTGAAAGGCATTTTCCTGATCAACGATATAGCTTCCAGTCAATTTACCGTTCGTATCCACCTCAGGGGAAACAGTGAAAAGAACGACGTAATGATTTTCACCACTTTCCACGGACTCCCCCTGACTGCTGTCATGATCGTCATGTCCTTCTTCAGCATCTGAGGTATGCTCTTCGCTGCTTTTCAGTATGGCCTCAAAAGTACCCGATACGTCTCCGAACGAATAATCAGCAGTTATGGAACTTATCCGGTACCCCTGACCGCAGACTTCACCTTCCTCCCCATTACCCGTGGGTTCATCAAAAGACATCTCAAGAAGATAAAATGAAACGCCGGGATCAGCTGAAATGGTCAACTCCTGATCGGAACTACTGCTTGAGCCCTGCCCTATACCTTCCTCAACACCTGAAAAAACTACCTCTTTGCCTTCGCTATTTACACCATACGCAGTCCACACTGCCTCCTCGGCTGCATTTGTTCCATGGGCAGCACTCAGGTGATCAAGATTCAATGTTATTTTTGTTACATAGGCCTGTTGACCGGACTCATCCAGAAATGAGAATTTCAGGATTTCACTAGCGGTCCCACTCTCGCCAAGTGAATCCATATTAATAAACGGGTTGCCAACTCCGACTCCCTGCCCGTTGCTGTGAACCCTGCCTGCAGCCTCAGCACCGTCACTGTCATGGTCTATTGCAGTGAGCCGTATAATCAGATCTCCGTTGGTATAATCCACCACAGTATCTTGTGTTTCTTCATGCCCCTCATGACTATCATCTTCTTCGCCCTCAGCCGCCATCAGCACAACAGCGCTCCAACTCCCATCGTCATTCTGATGCCAGGTCACCTTCTGCCCACCAAGCAGTAATGGCTCACCGTTTTCATAGATAGTGTCACCATCAGCAACCGCCATACCATACGCATCAAGTGGTGTAAGCATTATGGAACCGGAGGAGTAATACGATACATCAACATTAAGGTCGGCGATCAGACCATTTCCTGATTCATCCACTAATATTGCATCCTGCGGCCCTGCTATATCTGCAGAAGCGATATCAACCTCAACACCGATATCACTATCAGCAACTGACAGGCTCCCCCTGACAGCTGAACCAGAGGCAGATTGCTGAACTTCTTCAGCAATTGCTACCAGTGGCGACTCAGCAGAAAGAACGGCCGGATCAATCTCAACAAAATCATACAGCAGACTGCCTGAGCCATCTTCGGTATCCACTCCGGACTGCGGGGTTACAGAACCACCGACATGCTCAAATCTGACCAGCTGAATACCACCGCCACCATCCTTATAGTCTCCGGCAGGGATATCTTCGCCTGCGGCCGGCGGTTCGAAATCCGTGGAAGCATCAACTTCACCAGCCAGCAAGGCCTGCTGAATCTGTGCCACCTCCGCCGCTGCTTCTGCATGCGAAACTGGCATGTCACCCACAAACACATCACTATCCACAACCATATCAGACATTCGTCCCAGATCGAGCTGCGTTTTATCGCTATCCTGAAAGACAATCGATACCATTCCGTCACTGCCTGTCATGATACGGTCACCCAAAAATATCGGGCTGTTAGGATGTATTGCCCGCATCATGCCACCTGAAGATATTGCCCTTACCGTTCCAAAGACTATTGCACACGAACCTATCTGCTCACTGTCGGTAATTGCTTCTGTTAAAATTGCCTTTGTCATAGTCCCCTCCCCGGTTAATGAAATTCATTCTTCCGCTACCCTAACATACAGATTACCTCCTGGTGGACATAGGATACATTGTACTTTGGTACTAAAAACGTTTTTATCAGTCTGTCTGTATGCCTTGTTTCCAGACGAGTTAGCCTCCGACTGACGTGAGATTGAGAGAAAATTACCGGTATCTCAGTTAAAGTACCCCGAATGCAGTTACGGAATTTGCTGAAGCCAGGGGATATACTCCCTGGCCGCACTCTATGTGCATATAAAAAAAAGTGTTGTCTCCACAGAAAAGAGACAACACCACGAAAAAAGGACTCGTAAAAAACTTCGCCCAACCAACTCTCAGAAAATGGTCGGCAGAGGTAATACTATTTGGAAAATATTAATGGCTACCACCGTTACCACCACCATTGCCTCCACCATTTCCACCCTGGCCGCCGTTATTGCCATTGCCGTCACCATTTCCTCTCTGCCCGGCTTTATTGCCGTTGCCATCCTGCCCACCATTGACACCAGCTTTCCCATCCTGACTTCCCTGCCCGCTCGTATCACGTGCCTGAGCCCGATCCTGCCTGCCTGGAGCTGCCCCACCATATCTGCTACCGGTATCACCATTCTTTCCTGATCTATACGCGAAATATTGTGGTGCAGACAGCAGATCTGCTGAACACGTCAACACCTCTGATCCCTGACTATCCGGTTCATGTTTCATCTGACGCTCGGTCTGTTGCTGTATCTGAACCTGCATTTGTGCCATAATCACGACTTCATGCTGCACACCGGTATCCCATATAATGTCCGAGAAGCAGGTACCGGTTGAAACAGTAAATACAGCTGAAAACGTCAGACAAATAACATGCCTTTTCTTCATAAAATTTCCTCCACGCTCAAACTTCTTTAAAGTTTTGCGAAGCGTTTCCCTCTCGTTATCATTCTCTCTCAATACGTTTGAGTGCTTAAAATGATACAGTTTTTTTCAACAACGTTCTCACATGCCTCACTCTTTCACAGAGCTACGTGATATAAACTTACACTTTAGCCAATATAATGGCAGTCCCCGGCGAAAATTCACGTTGACGAATTTATTAACATTTTACATATCGCAACTTGATATGAGACAACCTGAAGTCATCGTGATTTCCAATTGGATTATCTGCTGATTTCATGGAACCATGCGCAAAAATTTTTTCTATTCTATATAAGGAGATTGCAATGAACATCCGCATACAATCATTACTCACTATTTCATTACTTCTTTTCCCGTTAAATCTATTAGCTGGAATGCCGGGAACAACAACACGCGGCCTCATATCAGCGCATGAACTACACAGTCTGCTAGAAGACAGCGACAAAAACTCGCCACTGGTCATTGAAGTCGGCTGGGGCGGCCCTGAGGAATTATATGATAAGGGACATATCCCGGGATCGATTCATGTCAACACCGACGAAATCGAATTCGATATGTTCAACGCCCGATCATCAGTAGAGCCAAAAGAACTTGGACGAAGCACAACCCTCGAACAGGACCTGGCCAAAGGGCTTACAGCCGAGGATACACTGCCACGTAACTGGTGGAACATCTATCCGGATAAATATCTTTTCCCGGCACTCGCCGACATGGGTGTGGACGTCAATAGCTCTGTCATACTCTATGCCAAAGATCCTACCGCCGCCGCACGACTCGCCTGGACCATGCTCTATGCAGGTGTCAGCGATATACGCATAGTAAACGGAGGACTGCAGGCATGGGAAGAGGCAGGATTTGAAGTTTCTCAGACACCTGTTGCCCGCACTCCTGTGGAAAACTTCGGCACAGCCAAACCTTTACACCCAGAATATCTTGTTGATATTCCGTTTGTACGCAATGCCATTGTTTCAAATTCTTCTGACGTTATCATTGCCGATATCAGAACCAAACTGGAGTATGACGGTCACGCTGCACCCTATTCGTATATCCCAACGAAAGGCCGGATAAAAAATGCGCACTGGGGCAAAGCAGGAGATGGACCATGGACTATGGAAAGTTATGTAAATGCTGACGGAACCTTCAAAGACCTCACCGAAATTGAGCGAATGTGGGCAGAAAACGGCATAACCCGCGACAAACACGTTGCCTTCTATTGCGGCACAGCCTGGAGATCGAGCCTCGCCTTTTACTTCGCTCACATGATGGGCTGGGAACGTATCAGTAACTTCGACAGCTCCTGGTACGAATGGAGCATGGGGCCTGAAGCGGCCAGCAATCCAATCGAATAACAGAGCCATCTTCTGCCGGTCCGGGATAGCGCTTTCAGCTGTCCCGGGCCCGTGTATCCTCCTTTCCCGTCTGCCGGCACTGAAGCTTCCTCCTATCACACTGTAGTTATAATACATCCTTACCATTGCCTCTCTGTGCCAAACAGCTTAGTATCAGAGAAGGATAATGATTTGTATACCATGTTGAGCCATTTCGGCATCCCCTACACTCTGGAGGAGTGCATGAGCGATACAGGAAAAGGCATTAAAGTACTTGTTACAGGAGCAACAGGATATATAGGCAGACGGCTGGTGGAACGGTTACTCGGACAGACTGAGATAAATGTACGGGTACTGGTTCGTAACAAAAACAAACTTCAGGCTGCACTCGTTGACAAGGTAGAAATCGTCGAAGGGGATACCTTTACAGAAGAGGCCCTTACCGCTGCTCTGACAGATATCGACACCGCCTACTATCTCATCCACTCCATGGGCTCAGATGCGGATTATCAGGAACTCGACCGCAAAAGTGCCGAAAATTTCCGCAAACACTGTATCACAGCAGGAGTTCGCAGAATTATCTATCTTGGCGGACTCGGAGTAAAGGATACTGCCAGCAAACATCTCCTGAGCCGTATCGAGACCGGAGAAGTACTCTCCGCAGAACCCGACAGGATTCAGACCATCTGGTTCAGGGCCGGAGTTATCATCGGCTCCGGCAGTGCCAGCTTTGAAATTATTCGAAATCTTGTACAGAAACTCCCCGGTATGATCACTCCCAAATGGGTAAAAACCTTCACCCAGCCGATAGGCATTGAGGATGTCCTTTCATACCTCGAAAACGCAATTCATCTGGCTGAAAAGAAGGATTTGATCGTCGATATCGGAGCTGAGACACTCAGTTTCAAACAGATGATGCAGCAGGCTGCCGAGGTTATGGGCCTTAAACGCTTTCTCATTCCTGTACCGGTACTTTCACCGAAGATTTCCTCATACTGGCTCATTCTGTTCACCCCGGTGCCTCTGCGGCTGGCAGCTGCTCTGGTGGAAGGATTAAAGAGTGAAACTGTTCTGCAAAACGATCATGCCAGTCGCTTCTTCCCCGAAATAGTTCCCGCTTCTTTTCGCGATACGGTACACCATGCTATCGAAGAACTCGAACGCAATCAGGTGATAAGCCGCTGGTGCGACAGCAGCGGAAACGTTGCCTGTGATATTAAAGATTTTGACACCCCTGCTGCCGGGGCAATATTGCGGGATATCCGTGAAGTTCAACTTGAAGGCGCCAAGCCGGCTGCGGTTTTTGACAGTGCCTGTTCTCTCGGCGGAGATCAGGGTTGGTATCGCTACACTATTCTCTGGAGGTTTCGCGGTTTTCTCGACAAACTCGCCGGCGGCTACGGCCTCAATCGCGGTCGTCGCCTGAACGGCGAGGTACGTATCGGCGATGCCCTCGATTTCTGGAAGGTTGCGGATGTAAAAAAGGATAAGCGGCTACTGCTTTACGCCCAGATGAAAGTACCGGGAAAGGCCTGGCTGGAATTCGATATCCAGCCGGACAGACTGGTGCAGACCGCACATTTTCTACCACGCGGTTTGTGGGGCAGACTCTACTGGTACTCAGTTCTGCCACTGCACCATCTGGTATTCAGCGATCTCGCGGTAAAAATCGTGAAACGCGCGAAAAAGGCGTAGCGCTATACAGAGTAAAAGGGGTGAGGTTATATACTCCTCACCCTTCACTCCTACTCCTCACACGCTTACGGCATACTCCTCACAGCGTCACTCTACCTGAGTTTGTCGTGCACCCCATAAACAAATTCCCGCCACATTCAGTTCAATATCATTACGAAGAAAAGACCTGATATCAATATCAACCGAGCAGCCCTCACAATAGTTGTCGAACTCACGCGCAAACAGTGCTCCGACTTCTGTTACCAGAGAAGCATGGTCATCGCCATACTGCAAACCCAGATCTTTATGTTCCTGAACCATTCGGATCAACTGCGTAATCGATTCAGTATTGACGACAACAGGCCCATAATGCGTGAGGTATAGTCTTGAGGGGTTCAGTTTCATAACCTGCCCGATAGACGTTATCATTGCATCGGGTTCAAATGCCGCGGGACTTGTGGTGCAGAGTTGAAATGGTCGCTTCCCTGCAAGCTGCAGCTCCGGATAAGCGAGTCCAAGAGTATCACCTGTAAAAACGCCATTGCTTTTCGGATCCCAGATGCAGTTATGGTGACGGGCATGGCCGGGAGTATCCATAAAATGCAGTTTACGCCCTTCAAAATCGAGTACACAACCATCATCTGCAATAATCACTCTCTTCTCAGGCACTCCGGAGATAGTTCCATAGAGTTTTTGAAAAAGATCTTCACCGTACACCGCGATAGAACCGGCCACCAGTTTCTCAGGGCTGATCATATGCCGCGCACCTTGAGGGTGCACAACTAACCGGGCATTGGGAAAAACAGCCATGAGCCTGCCCGCACCACCCGCATGATCGAGATGGATATGGGTCAGGATAATGAAAAGCACATCCTCCTCTGTCAGCCCTGCGCCATGCAGCTCTTTCAGAATATGTGCTTCTGAAAATGTTGTTCCAACATCGACAAACGCGGCCTTGCCGTTCTCTACGATCATGTGGCTTGCGGCAAAATTTTTGCGCAAATAACCGGTATCGATAACCCGTATGCCAAAATCCAGCTGATCTCTACTCGCTCCCATTGCTTTTGCTCCCTTCAGTCTCCTGAATTACCCGTCGTTCAAGCTTCTACCAGCTCTGTCACTGTAATATTGCGGCAATATGTTTCGCGTACCATAAAGGAAGCCACCAGCCCAACACAGGTAAAGCCGAGCATCAGCAAAAAACCGTTATGATAATCGCTCCTGCTATACACCAGAATTCCATCCTGTACGGTTCCATCCCATGTGCGGTCCACTATCCAACCAAAGAGTGGCTGAAAAATCGCAGCGCCGACAAAACAGCCGGTATTGACAACACTCACTGCCATCCCTGATAATTCAGGATTTATAACTTCCTTTGCACAGGGAAAGGTAATAACAAATGAAGATCCTGCAAAGCCAATAAGACCGAAAAGCGCCTGTCCCGCAAATCCCGGAGACCAGTTACTGAAAACCAGCAGCAGCCAGGAGCAGCTGTACAGGATCATACCGAAGACCAGCACCGGCTTTCTCCTGCCGATCCGATCTGAAAACCAGCCGAAAAAAAGCGCCCCCACGGCAAACGAGAGCAGCATGACTGTCATATAATGGGCAGCATCAGGTCGCGATAGTCCTTGCACATCACGCAGGTATGGAACTCCCCAAAGGCCCATGATCGAATAGAGGCCACCGACAATGCCGAATTGCACCCAGAAACCCGGCCAGACACGCAGTACTGTCATAACACTCAGCAGATTTTTCACCCAGCTTTCCTGTAACACCTGCCCGTTTTCAGCCTTCACACGCGGGTTGGGCGGAGCAAAGCCAAGATCTTCAGGCCTGTTCCGAACCACAAAAAATGCCACAACTGCAAGGACCAGAGAAAAACAACCTATACTTATAAAGATTGAACGCCAGGCAAATACCGACAGCAATGCGGAAAGCGGTCCGGCAGCTGTAACTGAACCCAGGTTACCAATAAGCAGCGTCACCCCGCTCATAAGGCCGAATACCCGTCCATGAAACCATACCGCATTATTTTTCATAATGCTTATGAAGACCACTGAGACACCGAGTCCAACCAGAAACCGGCCGGCACATGCCATTTCAAATGAGGAGGCCATTGCAAAAAGGATAGAGCCGAAACCTGCGGTAATATTACCGCCGATAATTGAAGTTCTGGTACCGAGTGTATCTGCCAGAACCCCTGAGGGTAACTGCATTGCTGCATAAACAAAAAAGTAAATGGCTGAAAGGGCGCCAAGCCTGGTCCCGGTAATCTGAAAATCAGCCATCAGGTATTCTGAAACGACACCGGGTGCCATCCGGTGAAAATAGACCAGTATATAGGTAAGAATGAGGATGGCAAAAATCGACCATTTCACTGCTTCAAACTTCATCTCACGCGCCATTCCTGCTACTCCCTTCTTATCCGAAAAAGGATTCATTATGTCATTGTAATACGCTCAACAAACCACCCGAAGGAGTTCAGGTAATTCTGTTCATTCACTCACTGCGAGTTGCCTGTATAGTGTATTCTCAATATTCCGGCAATTTTTATCGACTTCCGGCAAATCATAAACACTTTCAAACTGTTCAGCCCGCACCTCAGGCGGCTGCAACATATCTCACCCTATACTTTTACTGTTGTTTTGATATATGCTTCAGGTATCTCTTTTATGTACTGCACACTTCAGCTATTTCATTCCACCAGGAGGCCTTGCATGAACATTGAACTGCCCTGCGGCAAAGACACTGTTGCTCTTGAACTGCCGGACACGGTCAGGACAATAGCCACCCACGAATCATCTTCCATCGCCGATCCGCACGCAGCTGTAGCTGCAGCTCTCGCCAATCCGATCGGCACTCCGCCACTTGCCGAACTGGCTCAAGGTCGTAAAAATGCCTGCATAGTCATCTCAGACATCACGCGTCCTGTGCCCAACAAGGTCATTCTGCCGCCGATTTTGAGAACACTCGAGGAAAATGGTATTGCTCAGGCCGACATCACCATCCTGATCGCCACGGGCATGCACCGGCCGAATCTCGGAGAAGAGCTTGAATCTATGGTCGGCAAAGACATCATGGAGAACTACCGCATCATCAATCATTACTGCCAGAAAGAAGAGGAGCTGCGTGAAATCGCCAGGATTGAAGGTGCACCGATCAAGATAAATACCCATTATCTCGACGCTGACCTGAAAATCCTCACCGGTCTGATAGAACCACATTTCTATGCCGGATTTTCAGGCAGCAGAAAATCGATTCTGCCAGGTATATCCAGTTTTGAAACCATGAAATTCATGCACTCCTATCAGGTCATCGACCAGTTGCATGAAGCAAACTGCAGACTGGAAAACAACATCTTCCATACCTACGCCATGCAGGTCACCGAAAAAGCCGGAGTCGACTTTATTGTCAATGTGGTGATCAATAAGGAAAGAGAACTGGCCGGGATCTTTGCCGGACACTTTGAAGAAGCGCACCGGGCGGGCTGCAGGCTGGTGGTTGATCACGCTGTGGTAAACCTTGAACAGAAGGCTGACCTGGTCATCACCTCTGCCGGAGGATATCCGCTGGATGCCACATTTTACCAGGTAAGCAAGTGCCTTATAAGCGCCATGGATATTCTTACTGCAGATGGCACCATCCTCGTACTCTGCGGCTGTCAGGAAGGCCTTGGCAGTGAGGAATTCTGCACGATCATGCGTACCAACCCGACGCCTGCGGACTTTGATGCCCGTCACAGTGATCCGAAAAACTTCGTCATCGATCAGTGGTGCGCCCAGAATATCTATCAGGCACTCGATCATGCCGGTAAAATCTATATTTACTCACCTGGGCTCAGCGATGATGATGTGCAGCGCTTCAGTGGTATCAAGATTGATAACTGTCAGGCTACGGTGGATGAACTGTTGAAAACCCATTCCAATGTAATTGTTATCCCTGAAGGCCCGTATGTAGTCGGCAAGGTCAGCGAAACCTGAAATTCACTCAGATTACAGCAGGTTTTGCAGAAAAGATCCGGCCCGTTCTTCGGACCAGTAGAAGTTGCCATTACCAGGACGAACAAAGCCGACATGGCCGCCGTAACGCGGAATCTCAAGATGCAGGCTCGGATTGCGTTCTGCATCTTGACGGGGATAGCAGGTTTCAGGCAGAAACGGGTCATCTTCTGCCTGAACAAGCAGTACCGGAATCCTGATATCTTTGAGAAACTGACCACATGAACATTTGGTGTAGTAGTCCTCAGCATCCTTAAAACCATGAAGCGGTGCGGTATACCTGTCATCAAACGGTACAAAGGTGCGCATTCCATTAAGACCCGAGGTATCAAGCAAGCCGGGAAACAGCTGCGATTTTATACGTATTTTCTGCCGCAACCCCCGCATGAAATAGTGCATATACAGGCGATTCTGTAACTGTTCCAATAATTTTGCAGAACCTCCCAGATCACAGGGAACCGAGAATGCCACTGCCCCGACAACTTCTTCCGGCACCTTCGCCGGATCTTCACCCACATATTTGAGAGTCTGGTTCCCCCCCATGCTGAACCCCACAAGAGCTGCAGCACTATACTTTCCGGCCTTCAACCCGTGCGTCAACACAGTATGCAGATCATCGGTAACACCGGAATGATAAAAACGCGGTAAGCGGTTCGGCTCCCCCGAGCAGCCGCGAAAGTTCAGACAGATCACATCCCAGCCAAGACTATTGAGGAACACAGCCATCCCCAGTGGATATTTCTTCCTGGCATTACCTTCCAGACCATGACTGACAACTACCAGTTTTTCACTCTTCGAACCGCTGGCTCTGTGCCAGTCTATATCTATAAAATCGCCATCTGGTGTCTCTATCCGTTCCCGCTGCGGCCGGGTCTCCGGCACCACTCGAAACAGGGTCGGGTAGAGGGTCTGTATATGGCCGTTCGTAAAGGGAAACGGCGGGCGATAATCAGGCACAGGCAGAACCGGCATCAGGCACGTACCATTTTTTTCACTCGGAAAGTGGTCATGGTAATGCCTATAAAGATCATCACTATCCCCTGCAGATGATAGCTCTGAATCTGCTCGTCTAAAAACAGAACGGCCAGAATAGTGCTGAAAACAGGCATAAGATGGATAAACGGCCCGGCTTTGTTCGCCCCGACAGTTCTGACAGCCCTGCTCCAGAAGATATAGGCAAGAATAGAGGCAAAGAGGGCAACGTATAAAATGGTTGAAATCGAGGCGGGTGTAACGACCATCACTTTGCCGCTCAGCAATTCAAAGAGGTAGAGAGGGAACAGTACTACCAGACCGCAGATTACAATTCCCGACTGGTAGGCAAACGGGTGCAATTCCTTCGGGTAGCGTTTTAAATTTGCCGAATAGAGTGCCCACAACATCGCAGCAAAAAGAACCAGCAGGTCACCGCGATTGAAACTCACCTCCAGCAGATGGTTCAGTTCCCCGCGGGTAATAATGAGCAGCACACCGCAAAGTGAGATAAAGACGCCAAGACATTGCCTGGGTGTCATAACCTCCCGGTAGAGTATCCATGAGCAGACAGCAATGAGCACAGGGATGCATGAGTTGACCAGCACTGCGTTTATTGCTGTCGTGGTCTGCATAGCCAGATACACAAAGGTATTGAATCCGGCCACGCCGAGCAGTCCCTGAATGCAGATAAAACGGTAATGACTGCGGGCTATTTCCCGCTGACGCCAGAGGTGCTTGACGGCAAAAAGCGAAAGGATGAGCAAAGCTGTCATCCAGCGCCAGAACGAAAGAGTAAATGGGGGAATCTCGGCATGCATCCCCCGGCTGATCACGAAATTTCCGGACCAGAACAGCGTCGTAAGTACCAGCAATACATATGGCATAATCGCCCTTTATTGTGATTCTGATTCGTAACAACTTATGCTGTGACACAGCAGATGCCGCGTTTCTATCTCGATAGCCGCAGTAAAAGAGAAAACATGCAGCTGCCAAGAGGTTGCAAATACCAGGTCACAGTTGAAAGAAATTTTCCTGCTGCAATTACACTATCGAAATAGCAAACTCCGGCGGATTCAGGATATGCTGCTTGACCACACACTGATCTATAGCGCACAGAATAGCTGAATGATATTTTTCAGGGAATCCATCAGGCAATGTCAGTTCAAGCGTCATCTTGGGATAACGTTTCGCATCCGCATCCCAATCGTATTTCATGCTGAGTTGCATACCGGTGGTATCAAGTTCACGCGCACGACAGAATTTTAAGGCGAAATACCCTGCACAGGTTGCAATAGAACTTGCAAAGAGCACAAACGGCGAGGGTGCGGAATCGTCTCCGCCTGATTTTTCAGGTTGATCGGTTGGTATTACAAATTCCCCGAAGCTCGCTTGAACTTTCAGGTTACCGGGAAATGTCACGTGTATTTCACTCATTATACTTGTCCTCGTCAAACGTTGGTAATGATGAGACTCTGCACTATGCTACAAGAGCAGAGCCGGACTGCATTATGATCAAACTGCATAAAATAGTGTTCGTTGCAGGATGGGTATCTTAGCGGATGGTGTACTTTCTGGCAATCTCGCAATGTAATCGGATGGCTACCGGAATAACTCCGTCGTTGAAATCAAAACGCGGATGATGCAGCGAAGGAGAGATGTCACCGGCTGGCTGCATGCCAAGCCAGAAAAACGCTCCGGGAACATTCTGCAGATAAAAAGAAAAATCTTCAGCCCCCATTGAAGGCGGATACGTATTCTGTATCTCGCCTTCCGCCATAAAATCAGCTGCAATCGTGCTGACAAAGGCCACAGATTCAGATTCATTTTCAAGAAGCGGGTAACCGCCGTAATATTCAATTTCCGCAGTTCCGCCATAGGCAGCAGCAGTGTGCACCACAAGTTCACGCAGCCGATGCTCAAGCAACTCTCTGTTACTATTTGATAAGGCCCGCAGAGTTCCTTCCAGAACTACTTTCTCAGGGATAACGTTCGGCGCTGTGCTCCCGGTGAATTTTGGTATTGAGATAACACCGGATTCAAGCGGACCGATATTTCTGGAAACAATGGACTGCACCGAGCAGATTATCTGGCTGCCGATCAGCACCGGGTCAATCCCACGGTGCGGCGATGCAGCATGACACCCCCTGCCCTGAATGGTAATGGTGAAATATCTGCTGGCTGCCATCATGGCACCTTCACGCAAACCGATATGACCAAGTGGCAGAGCCGTGGTGCCATGCAAGCCGAAAATTGCATCTACCTTCGGATGAAGAAGCACGTCTTCTGCCAGCATAACCTTGGCACCGCCACGATTTTCCTCCGCAGGCTGAAAGATAAACTTTACCGGCCCCGCAAGTTCATCCTGAATTTTTCCAAGAACCAGAGCCGCTCCAAGCAGGCAGGCGGTATGCCCATCATGGCCGCAGGCATGCATAAGTCCCGGCGTGGATGAAGCGTGAGCAAAGCTGTTTTCTTCCTGCATTCGAAGGCAGTCCATATCTGCTCTCAAAGCCACGCACGGCCCGGGTTTATCGCTGCCTATCGTGGCGACAACTCCGGTTTTTGCCACACCGGATCGTATTTCAATACCGGGTATCGCCTGTAAGCGCTGCACAACCTTCTCCGCAGTGCTGTACTCTTCAAAGGCCGGTTCCGGATGTGCATGCAGTTCTCTGCGAAACGCTGCGATTTCAGGCGTAATAGCCGCTATCAATTCCTTCATTCTTTCCATTGAAATATCTTGGTTATCCTGTGTTCTTAAAAAATCAGATTGCACCTCATCCCCAACAGTACCCTGTATGAGGTGAGAGGTAAGGCGGAAGGTGTAAAAAATCTCAGTTCTGCATGAGGTGCATTACACCTTGCTCGAGTCCTTCCAGACTCAGCTCATACATCGGAAAAATATTCTGTATAACATTAATCGTTTGAGTGTACGGCCAGTTTCTCGCCGGGATAGGGTTCAACCAGATCGCATGGCTGAAACTCTCGGCAAGAAGCCGTAAACGCTCCACACTCGGCCGCCCGCTCCGCTCAAAGGCATAGATTGAACCGTCAGCCGTCATCAGTTCATAGGGGGCCATCGACGCATCCCCGACGATAATCAGCCGGGTATCAGGTTCAAGCCGGATGAGGCTGTCAAGCGATACCGACTGTTTCCTCCGGGCAGGGTCCTTCCAGAGCGCATCATAGATCGTGTTGTGAAAATACAACGTTTTCAGATCTTTAAACTGCGCCCGTGCATAGGTGAAAAGTGTCTGCACGATTTCTACATGCGGTTCCATAGACCAGCCGCCGTTATCAATTGCCAGGATGATCTTCAGCCTGTCGACTATGGCACGATCAAAAACAAGTTCGATTTCACCACCATTTCTGACTGTGCGGTAAATCGTTTCATCAACATTGAGCCGATCTTTAGCACCCTGCGGCACCAGGTTCCGTAACCGTTTAAGCGCTTCGCCTATGGTATGTCTGGTCAATGGGCCGTCAGTTGCATACTCCCGAAAACGTCTCTCACCTGCAACCTTAATGGCAGATGAATTCCCCGATACTCCGCCAACCCGCAATCCGCCCGGGTGATATCCTGAATGGCCCACCGGTGAGGTGCCGCCGGTACCGATCCATTTAGAACCGCCATCGTGTCGTCCGTCCTGATCACGTAACCGCTTCTTGAAATACTCGAGCAACTCTTCCGGGCTCATCCCGTTGAGCTCTTTTTCATCAACTCCCAGCGCTTTCGCCAGTTCTTTCGGGTTTTGCAGCCACTCCTGCAACATGCCTGAAGCAAGCAGCGCAAACTCCTCCTCATCAGCAGTCTGCAGTTCCGCTCCCTCAAAAGCATGTGCGAACACTCTGTCGTACATATCAAAATACTTCTCACTTTTCACCAGAATCGTACGGGCAGTGATATAGAAATCATTGAGCGAACACACCAGCCCGCTCTGCAGAGCACGATGAAATAGTAAAAAAGCTGTCGGGCTTACCGGGATTCCCACCTCGCGGAGTGTATAAAAGAATTGTATGAACATGAAGGTTCTCCTTTAGCGGAAAAATCGCTTCTTCAGCACCGCGTTTGAAGATCGCTGGTAATCGCCGCTCTTTTTAAAGAGCACACCGAGATAGGGAATTTCCTTCTGTAATTTATCACCATGAGCAAAATCGGGGTCCGCCTGCAAAGCCCGTAACCAGTTGATCAACTCTCTGGTGGCCGGCTTTTTCTCAATACCTTCAAAATTGCGCAGCTCATAAAATGTTTCGAGCGCGTTATCAGCAAGTCTCTTATGGAGATCCGGGAAATGGGCACCTAATATTTTACGCATCATCTTCGGTTCCGGAAAGGCGATATGATGAAAATTACAGCGGCCGAGAAACGGGTCTGAAAGGTCCTTTTTGGCATTGGAAGTAATAATGACCACCGGACGATGCTTTGCCCGTACCACCTCGTCAGTTTCCATGATATCGAACTGCATCTGGTCGAGCACATCGAGCATATCATCCTGAAATTCGGTCTCAGCCTTATCAATCTCATCTATCAGTAATACACAACGCGTATCGGCAGTAAACGCCTGGCCGATCTTACCCATCCTGATATACTCATTAATGTCACTGACATTTCTGGTGGAATCTCCGAAACGGCTGTCGTTCAGCCGGGTCAGGGTATCATATTGATACAACGCCTCAATCAGCTTCATGCTCGACTTCACGTTTAAGATGATGAGCTGCATATTCAACGAAGCGGCTATCGCATGGGCCAGCATGGTTTTACCAGTGCCGGGTTCTCCTTTCAGGAGCAGAGGCATCTCTAATGCTATAGAGATATTGACTATCTTCGCAAGCTCTTCATCCAGTACATAATTTTTTGCACCACTGAATCGGTTCAGATCCATCGTTCACCTCGTTATAAGATTACCGTAATCGCCTTTCACTTCACTCAAATCATCAATATTGTATACAATTGTCAACTGTTAATTCTTTACATCACCTGCCAGAACTCCTTCCGGCACAAACGTAATCCTGACAACAATTCAGGAAAAACAGCACATCGGGATCTGTACGACCGCTTTGCATCCTGAACATAGCGCCACGTCCAGAACTCGTAATGTAATTTGCATTTCCATATTGAATACCCTATTCTTAAAGTTATATTCAGCCGATACGAAGAGCTATGCATATTCAGCACTTCGCAGTACACCCACTGAAGACATAGACCACCGGCTAATGCCTGCCCACACTGGCAGACAGACACTATTTAAAGAAATCGTAGAATCAGGTAGCGTTCATGGCAGCAAAAGAAACCACTTCTTCCAAACGGGGAGCTCTTCGCCTTTCAGGCTATGATCGACCACTCTCATACAGAACCGATTACGATGATGGTCAAGCACGTCTCGTAAATATCTCAACCAGTGGCTGTGCGATCTATAAGACCAGCACAGAACTCTCTGACAACGATAAAATTTTGCTTTCTATTGTTCTTGAAGATCCGAAGTCTCCAGTCCAGATCCAGGCTATAGTCATACGAGCCGAGGAAGATGGTTACGGCCTGCATTTCCAGCATATGGACGATGAATTAAAGGGCCGCATCATCCGCTTTTTTGCCCAGGAAAATCGTCGGCAGAAGCGCGATACTATAAATATTATCTGAGCTATCCGCCCACATGGACTTTTATATCGCACGACAACCTATTTTTAATGCTCATCGACGGTTGTATGCGTACGAACTGCTCTATCGCGGAACCAGGGAAACGACACTTACCAGTATTAACGGCGAACGCGCCACAACCAGTCTGCTCTCCAGTGCATTCCTCACAGAAGGGATTGATACCATTTCCGGAACCCGGCCCTGCTTTATCAATTTCACTGAAGATCTGTTGCTCAAAAAAATTCCCCTCTCTTTTCCAAAGGCCAAGGTCGTGGTTGAGGTACTCGAAGATGTACGACCGACAAAAGAAATAATTTCCGCCTGTCGGGAACTCTCCAAAGCAGGCTACAAGATCGCACTTGATGATTTTGTCTATGATACAGCTTTCGATCCACTCATAGAACTGGCCGATATTATAAAAATTGATTTCAGACTCACCCCGATTGATACGATCCATAAGACCCTGTATAAGCTGGGGAGGTTCAAGCTCAAATTACTGGCTGAAAAGGTTGAAACTGAAGAAGAATTTATAAAGGCCAGCAAGCTCGGATTTACCTATTTCCAGGGATATTTCTTTAGCAGACCTGAATCGATACGGATCAAAGAGCTCCCCGCAGCAAAGGTGAACATGTTTCAGCTGCTTGCTGAAGTCACGCAGAAGACAACAACCCTTGAACGGCTCTATAAAATTATCTCGGTAGATGTCGGCATCAGTTACAAACTGCTGCGTTTTCTAAATTCTGCTTATTTCTATAGAATACAGAAGGTTAAAACAGTAAAACACGCCATTGCCTATCTGGGCGAAAAAGAACTGAGAAGATTTGTCATTCTGGTGCTGGTCTCAGAACTCTCAAGTGACAAGCCGGATGAACTGGTCAGACAGGCACTCGTTCGAGCCAAATTCTGCGAACTGCTCTCAGAAGAAGCCAGTTTTACTTACGATACCGGTGAGATCTTTTTGATGGGGCTGTTTTCATTTATCGATGTAATGCTCGACACCACCATGAATAATCTCATGGACAAGTTGCCCCTCTCTGCTGAAGTAAAGTCTGCCCTGTCCAGCAAATCGGGCCAGTATGCTATTTTTCTCGATATCATGATTTTCTATGAGCGCAGACAGGAAAAACGTTTGAGCGAAGCATTTGCAGAGATCGGTATAGATGAGAACAGAGCCCCGAAGATTTACCTGAAAGCCCTCAAGTATGCCAACAGCCTGATGTAACAGGCAGGTGATTTGAACCGTTCCCACTTGACAGGGTTACAGCATTAAACGTCTCACAGATACACTGCGCTGCATACACCTTGCCCCTACCCCCTGATACCTTAACATTCCTGCTGAAAAAGAGGGGCTATCAGATAGTATTTTGCAATATATAATTATCCCAGAGTGCAGTCACTAAGCCCTGTCAGGCCAGCACCAGTTTATGGTAGAGTTCGACAAACTCCTCCGGCCTGCCTTTGCCTTTACAGGTGTTGAAGTGATCTTTCCAGTAGTCGGCCAGAGCTTGTATATTATCGGATTCCGGAAGAGGTTCAGGTACCCGGTAATACCTGAGTCGACACATAATGATATTGTAGATCAGGTCATAACGCAGGCGGTCAGGGTCCGGTCCGGTGGCACCGCAAACGTTCTTGATGCGTGCAACGAGGTCAGGTCGCCGGGGAAACAACCAGCGGTGCCAGATATCGTACTCCGTCTCCGGTTCCATCTGGCAGGCCCCGACTGCAGGCCCACCGACCTGCTTATCCCATTTGAGCAAATGGGATTCTTTGGCGATGGTACCAAGTACCAGTTCCTCGGCTGCTGCCGACCACATATCCAGCATAGAGAGAACTGAGTGCACTATCTCCCGGAGATTATCGATTGCAATCATTTTACCTCCGTAGCTCCATGATGATTTCCAGCACCCATTATGCCGTTGCTAGTTTGTTTTCGATTCTTCACTTACCGAAGATGACAGTTTCAAAAGTTCGATATGAATGTAGCCAAACCCCTTGTCTCCAAAGAGTCAAACAAAGACCTGCGCCATACATTTAAACCTCAGACACCCTTCTCCATCTCCACGCAATTACGTCCTACCAGTTTAGCACGATACAGTGCTGCATCAGCCAGCCGCACCAGCTCCACAGGGAGTTTATCACATGAAGGTTGGACACTCGCTACACCAAGACTCACCGTGACGATGCCGAAAGACGATTTAGCGTGCGGTATTGCCAAGGATAAAACCATCTCCTGAATATGCTTAGCTACTTCAAATGCTGTCTGTTTATCGGTGTTTGGTAAAAGAATGACAAATTCCTCTCCCCCATAACGTGCTACTAACTCCCCGACACGACGAACTGATTGGGCTAGTAGCAGGGCAATCCTCTGCAGACAGCTATCACCAGCGAGGTGTCCATAAAGGTCGTTAAAACTTTTGAAATGATCGATGTCGAGCATAATAACCGCAAGCGGAGCGCCGCTACGTTGCAGTCGGTTCCATTCCTGATTAAGCACATAATCAAAATGGCGGCGGTTGCTGATGTTGGTCAGGCCATCAGTATTACTCTGTATTTGCAGGAGCCTGTTAGCTTCAGCCAACTCTTTTGTGCGAACGTTAATGATTTGTTCCAATTCCAGATTGCGCTTTTCCAATCGCGACATCGGATAAATTTCGTTATCATTCGCTAATCCATAGGGAATCGATATTCCACTGTGTACAATTTTCCACGCGGCCTGCTCGTGGCGGAAAATCAGTACCAGCCGAGCGGTTTCTCGTGATAGAATTTTTTCAGGGATCGGCAGGTGTATGTGAAAAAATGCCGTAACAGCAACAACATCTTCAGCAAGATCCTGTAGGGACAAATTCAACATTTCTATGTTGATTCGATCAGTTATTTGTGCGAAATCCTGCCGGGTAATCCGTATCCACTCCGCCTTATCTGTGACGAGAACATCACTACTGCCAGCGTAGCCACTAAAATTGTCGCTAAAATGTGAGGTTAATCGATCATCACGCGAAGCGTACATTTCGATATATTCCTCAAATAAAGAACATATCAGCTGATGGCGCTCAGCGCGCATCGGGCTGATACTATCCCGTGAATGTGCAACTATTTTGTCTAATTTACCCATGGGAAAACCTCACAAAATCAGGGGACGTCTGCCTACTGATTACCTGTAATTTCTAACAAACCTACGTGTACTCCCTGCAGAGATTTGTCTGACATCACACGTTCTCCCATTGGCAAAAACGATGTATTTAGCATTGCCTGAAAAGCAAAGTATACGCTTCCTCTTTCAAAATATGATCTTATCTATTCTGTATCATAACGTATAATTACATACAACTACATAATATAATTTCGTAATTGAATACTTAAGGAGAGCGTGTGAAACAACAGAAATAAACACCTTCTGACGATACTTATTGAAGCTTCAAAATTAACCCACCATTGAAATTCACAAATTGCCGACCCCTATGTGTCAGGATAGTTGTCGCATGACCTGAAACGTTTTATAAAAGAAACGAGGAGGTTCATGCATGAAATATTCAAAGAAGAGAAGAGAAGAGAAGAGAAGAGGGTATAACCAAAGCTACCCTCTACAACTGGAGAAAGAAAGCGAGGCAACAAGGTTTATTACTTCCGGTAAAAATATTTTTTCCGCAATTTCATTTAACACAAGAAATACTCCAGCGCTTTACTCATAGGAGATCAGGTCGTTATTTATGAGACAGCAGTATATTGTACCGCTTCCTTCCTGGCTCATTAAGTGTGACATTACTACTCAAGACATGAATCACCAAGTATTTTAACTGACATATCGAAACGATAGCATCTTTACGCAGTGGTACTTGAGATTACTTTTTTTTCACCAGCAAGTGGTTATACCAAACGAGTATTAAACCACCTTTTCATAGTCACACCTTCGTCCTACCACACAAGGTATCTCCACCAAATGCAACTCAATCGACTTAATGATAGTCTCCAGATTAGCCAGCCCCCCTTTCTCCTGGCATCGGTGCTACCGGGATCCCTATGTGTCAGGATAGTTTTCGTCTTCTTCCAGCAATACGGCAAACTGCACCGGACCGCGCAGGACAATCTACTTCAGCAGCTGCAACACGTCAGCACCGACCAG